>JBBQIU010000424.1:0-4057 GCA_038325245.1 Verrucomicrobiota bacterium | reverse complement strand
GACCTGTTGGGCGAGGTACTCGGGGCGCGGATCGACGAAGTCCTGATGGATGGAAAGGCAGATGAGATCCGTTCCATTTCGAAAGGCGTGCTTCTTCAGTCTTTGAAGGTAGGCGCGGTGTTCGCGGGTCAGGGGCTCCCGTTCGGGGATATCCATTTGGCGGTGGAGGATATCGACTCCTTCGACTCCAAGGGACGCAGCCTTGGAGATGACCGTCTCGACGGAGACCTTCTCGGTCTTGAAATGCCAGTAGGAATAGGTCGAGACGCCGAACTTGATTGGGGGTTGTTGGGCGGCGGCGGGGGCCGCGACGGCGGCGAGGGCGGGGGTGAGGCCTGCCACTGCGGCGGCCAAGGTTGAGGTCGCCAGGAAGGAGCGGCGGGAGGAATGCATGCGGCGAGGATGGGGAAGGCGAGGGGCGGGTGAAATCCCAAAGGCAGGCAAGCGCGCGGAGAACCGGCTCAGTAGTAGTATGAGGTGGTGGCGCTGGGTCCGCCCATGACGCGCTTCTTGATGTTGGCCTTGGTCCGTAGGATGACGCTGCCGTCCGCCTGGCCGACGGGCTGGTCCGGGGTAAGGGAGAATTCGAGGAAGTGCTTGCTCACGCTTCCGGCGTCGAACTTACCGAGGTGCCCGACGTCCCAGATCTTGGTTCCCGGTGTGTCGCTGACCCGGTGGGTGATGAAGGCGCGGGATGAGTCGCACTCGGAAGTCGTCTTGGGCCATTCCGGTTCGATGTCCCCCGCGGCGGGGTCCTTGGAACCGCTGACGGACTGGTATTTCATGTTGGGGAAGTTCGCGAGCCACATATAGGGCGTGTAGACATTGGCGGCGGTCGTGTCCCATCCGCCGTAGTCCCGGGTGGACTTGTCCGCGAAATTCGCGGGGCTGGCGTAGTTGAGCCAAAGCCTGCCAAAGGACTTTGACGTGACCGGGCATATGAGCATCCACGAGTTCGGGACATAGCTGCCCCGCATGCTGTCGACGATGCTGTCCTTCCTGCCATTGAGGCGGTGGTAGTCGGGACTGCCGTCGTCGTGCTGCTGGAATTTGCCCTGATTATCGTCGGCGTAGAGGATCTGCGACAGGTATTGCTGCCGGATATTATTCAGGCACGCGGTGCGGCTGCCCTTGTATTTGGCCTTGGCAAGGGCGGGAAGAAGGATGCTGGCGAGGATCGCGATGATCGCGATAACAACCAGCAACTCGATCAAAGTGAAGCCGCGGGCGGAAGGGCGCGAAGCGGTTCGGCGTCCATGAAGAGGCGCGGTCCTGATTCCCATGATGGACGAAGGTTGTACTCCAGGCATGAGGGCGAGGCCAGCGCGGAATTGAGACACGCACTAAACGAAGCGCTGGAGGTACACGACATCGAGCCAACGACCGAATTTATGGCCGACCTCGCGGAAATGGCCGACCTGGCTGAAGGCGAATCGGGTGTGGAGCCGGATGCTGGCGTCATTGCTCGCGTCGATGACGGCGATGACGGTGTGGAGGCCTCGATTTGTGGCGGCCTCAAGGAGGGGCGGCAGGAGTTGGCTGCCGATGCCCTGTCCGCGATGGGTGGCGCGGACATAGACGGAGTTCTCGGCGGTATATCGGTAGCCAAAACGGTCGTGAAAGCGGCTCAGGGCACTCCAGCCAATGATCTGGCCTGCGTCCTCGGCGACGAAAATGGCGAAGTCGTTTCGGACGTGGTCCTCGTACCAGGCGACGCGGTGATCGAGGGTGCGGGCCTCCACGTCGTAGGAGGCGGTCGTGGTGAGAACGGCCTCGTTGTAGATTTCAAGGATCCCGGGACAATCTTCGAGTTGGGCGGGCCGGAGGCGGACGTTTCCCATAGGCAAAGGCACCTTGCCTAGGGCATGGGTCGCCGTCACGCGCGGGGAGAAATAGCTCACCAGGCCGCCCCGAGCAGGGAGACGAGGTCATCAGGAGTCAGGACGACAGGGTTGGCCTTCATGCTGCTCGCGGCGGCGGCCTTTTCGGCCAGTTCGGCGAAGGATTCCCTCGGCACACCCAGGGTTCCAAGGGACGGGCTGCCAAGGTCGTGGGTGAGCTGCCGGATCCAGGCGACTCCTTCCTCGGGCGTGGCGTCGGGACTTCGGAGGAGTTCCCGCGCGAGGGTGGCAAATCGGGGGAGTGCGGGAGAGGCGGGGGCACGTTCCCGAAGAGCGCTCAGGTTGAGTGCCATCGCGTGGGGTAAGAGAGCCGCGCAGACGGCGCCGTGAGGCGCGGTATGGCTGCCTCCGATCGGTGCGGCCAGGCCGTGAACAACCCCCAGACCGGCGTTGGCGAGGGCGATCCCGCCGAACAGAGCCGCGAGGGCCATGTCGGTGCGGGCGGACAGATCATGCCCTTGGGCGACGGCCGTCCTTAGGGAGCGGGCGACGCGTCGAAGTCCATCGAGGCAAAGGGCATCGACGAAAGGGTTGGTGCGATTGCAAACGAAGGGTTCGATAAGCTGGGTAAGGGCGTCCAGCCCGGTGGTCGTAGTGACCGATGGAGGGAGATCGATTGTCAGTTCCGGATCGACCAACGCGACGCGGGCGAGCAGATGCGGACTACGAAGGCTGGCCTTGACCCTATGTTCCCGGGACGTGAGGACGGCGTTGCGCGTGACCTCGGCACCGGCACCGGCCGTGGTCGGCACCGCGATCCAGGGCGCGGCGGGCTTGGTCATTGGCTGGCCGCGTCCTACAACCTCCAGGTAGTCAAAGAGATCTCGTTCGTTGGTCAAGAGCCCGGCGATGGCTTTCGCGGCGTCAATGGCGCTCCCGCCACCGAATCCGATCAGGACGTCGAAGCCTTTGAGCCGGGCGCGTGCCAGACCCGTGGCCACGCTCAGGGTGGAGGGTTCACCGACTACGGCGTAGGTCTCCGACGGCACATCTGCTTTGGAGAGAAATTCCTGAAGGGTTCGGGCGCGTTCGGGATGGCTGCCGGTGACGATGAGCGCGCGCCGGCCAACGTCTCTCACCAGAGCGCCGATTTCCTTGAGCCGACCGGCGCCAAAGACGATGCGCGTGGCCGTCGCAAACTCGAAGGGAGCGACCGGATCACCAGTCGCCGTCATCAGGGTAGGCGCTGTTGAAGCGCGTGCTGCGGCGGGGTTCCGCCATCATGGGCTCAACAGTGTCCCGCCACGCCTGGTAGTGGGGTGTATTCTTGTGCGCGGCGGGAGCCGCGGTGTCGCGATAAACCTCCACCAGAACGAACCGTGCTGGATCGTCCGCCTGCTGGACGACGTCGAAACGGGCGATACCGGGTTCCAGGACGCTTAGGCGCGCGTTTTCGCGGGTGGCGGCAAGGAACGAAGAAACCGCGTCGGGCTTCACATGGACCTGAACATGAACGACGAGCATGGGGCTGAGGGAGATTCACAGATCACCACGGCACGGCCTATCAGGCGGACCAGTAAAGGTATGCCAGCAGGATGATGACGGATGACACGACGAGTGCTGCGACGGCGTCCTGAATGATATCTCTCCAGGAAGCGACGGACATCGGGCAAGGGGTCAAAGGCTTGGCTTGGCAGGCCTCGGTCGACTGACGGCGGTGGGCCACGTTGGGGTCCGTGACGGTTGCAGTGTTCATGGGTACGTCCTTTACAAGTCTCGCGAAAACAACGACCGGCGAGATACGTCGGGGAAGATCCAGATCATGGTCCTGACGGGGACCCGCCCGCCGGATTCCTCCCTAATCGCGGCGTGCGTTACGCGGATGTGATACGCAATGAAGCTTAGCATGTCAACCGTAGTGATGTGTGAAAAGGGAGGAGAGAGTGGGCAGGACGCGTCCTTCAATACGGGTACCCGATTGCGGAGGAAGAGGATGATGGATTCCCAGGAGTACGCCTCGCCCGTTTTTTCGCCCTTCGGGGGGATGGGTGGACCTGGGGAGGCGATCCCGTCCCTCCAAGTCTCTGCGTTCCCTGCGTTCTTTGTGGCAAATCCCTCCCCGTCCGGCGCTCATGTCCGTCGCGTTCACGTGGGCCTGGAGGCCTGCCCGTTCGGATTTAGACCACAGGGAACGCAGAGAGCGCAGAGAAGGAAAC
>JBBQIU010000423.1:0-4081 GCA_038325245.1 Verrucomicrobiota bacterium | reverse complement strand
TGGCCCGGCCGCCACCGGTTGGGCCCCACGCACCCTTACCTCCGTTGAATACTTTGGGTATCCCCGCCGGGGATCTCCCAAAACGCAACCCTTTGAACCCCCCCCCCCACTACCGGGGGTGGATTTGTGTACCCCCCCGCTCGTCGAAACCCATCTTCTCGATCGGACTATGCGTCGCTTCGCCCAGACCGGTTCGCGCCGCGACCTGTTGACCTGCGCCCGCTTGTTCAACCTATCCCCTTCCCTCGCGCACAGCCGCCGTCTCATGGCCGGGTTCGAAGCGGCCTTCAGGGGACGCACGTTGGCCGGGGCTCCCGAAGAACTGGTCGCGGCGATGGCCCGCCATGGCGTGGGTTCGCGCGCCTTCGCCCTGCGTCAGGGCAATCCCCGGGCGATTCAGAAGGCGCTGCAAGTCGTGACCGACGAAACGGCGTCCCGCGCCGAGCGTCTCGAATTCCTCGGAGTGATGAGCGAGGTGAAGGTCCCAGGGTCGGTCCCCGCCTTGAGCAAGGCGTATCGCGGCGTCTACCAGGATGATGGCCTGCGCCAGGCTATCCTCGCGGCCTTTCAGCACCACGACGACCCCGCCATCGCCGACGTCATCCTGAGTGTTTACCCCGCCCTGGGTCGCGAGTCCCTCCCCACCGCTCAAACGCTGCTGGCCAGCCGCCCAGCATGGGCGCTCCGATGGGTCCAAGCCATGAATCCCTCGGGTTCCGCCCGGGCACTCCCCGGTATCAAGCGCGAGGGCATCCCACTCAACCTGATCCGCAAACTGAAACAGCATCGGAATCCCGAACTTCAACGGCTGGCGGAATCCACCTGGCCCAATACCGGCGTGGCCACCACCGCGGAGATGGAGAAGAAGCTTCTCGAGCTTGCGCAGGTCGTTCGCGGAGGGACGGGCGATCCCTACGAAGGCCGGACACTCTTTCAGAACGCCTGCGCGAGTTGTCACAAGCTCTTCGGGCAGGGAGCGGAAGTGGGGCCCGATCTCACGGTCTTCGACCGGGCGGACCTGGAGTCGATGCTTCTGGCGATCGTGAATCCCAGTGCGGAGATCCGGGAAGGCTTCGAAAACCACTCCGTGGAGACCCGGGATGGGCGGTCGCTCTCCGGATTTCTCGTGGAACAGGACGACCGGATGGTCGTCCTTCGCGGCTTGGACAATCAAAACGTCACGCTGGCGCGGGATGATTTGGAGGAACTCAGTGTCGCGGGTTTATCGCTCATGCCCGAAGGACTGCTCGACAGTCTCGACCCGCAACAGTCCCGCGACCTATTCGCCTATCTCCGCAGCACGCAACCGCTCGTCGGCGAGCCCCCGCGACGGGCCACCACCGCCACTCGGTGACCACACGAAACGCCTGCATTCCGGAGTAGGTGGCAGCAGGCTTCCTACGAAGCAGGACACATTCCAAGCGCACGACTCACCCGTTTGCCACCCTTCGTGGATGGGTGAACAAGGGAAAGCGATCCGTTCGTTTTGATTCTCTGCGTTCCCTGCGTTCTCTGTGGCAAATCTCTCCCTTCCCACCGCTCATGTCCTGAATTTAGGCCACAAGGAACGCAGAGAGCGCAGAGAGAAGGGAACGAGAGAGGTGCAGGTTCTTCCAAACCTGCACGGACACTTCAGCGGCATTGGGACGCGATGTTCCATGGGGTCGGGACTAAAGGATGGAGGACGAATAGGGCCCCGAAGGATTAATCCGAAGGGCTTCCCCCACCGCCTTCCCAATCAGACGTTTTCCGGAACCACGAACGGTTTCCGGTACTCCCGGGTCAGGAGCTTGTTCGCATCCTTGTTCCCCACGAACCGCTCCGTCGACGGATCCATCTTGAGCCCAACACCCAGCGTCAATTGATCAGTGTCGAGGCTCACCTCGTTCTTGCGCAGATGTTCCACCATGCAGTCGTAGGACTCCTCCAATCCGGCATGCTCCTTCAACCGTTCGCGAGCTTCACCCGGCCCTGACTTCTTCCCCAACTGGTGCGAGATATTGCCCGTGTGGCACAGGGCGCTCGAAAGGTGGCCTTCTTGAATGTCCGCGGTCAGATCCTCCACCTGCCGGCTCCGGACGGCGTCGATGAAGTTCTGGTAATGGTCCTTCGAGCCCTTGAATTCCTTGATCACCTGCCCCGACTTGTCGAATGCGGTCGCGGAGGAGTAGTTCGGGATCAGCACATGGCCTCCCTCGCAATGGATCAACACACCCACCCGGGCGCCCATGTACTTGTCCATCCCGTTGCCCCAACCCTCCTTCTGGCTCGCCTTGTCCTGGGGCAGGCCGCGGACCTCGAAGATCAGCGGCGCCTTTGCATACCCGTGCCAGATAACCTGCGTGTTGGGCGTATTGCCGTCATCGTCGTACCCCAATCGCCCGCCCAGGCTCAGAACGGTGGGCGACAACTCCGGCTCGCCCAGGAACCAGCGCGCAATATCCATCTGGTGGATGCCCTGGTTGCCAAGATCACCGCACCCGGTCTCGAAGACCCAGTGCCAGTCGTAGTGGAGATTCTTCCGGGTCAACGGCGACATCGGGGCCGGGCCACACCAGAGATTGTAATCGATGCCTTCCGGAATGGGCTGCGGTCCGTCCACCTTGCCAATGCTGGCGCGCGGTTTGTAACAGAGTCCGCGAGAGATCTGGATCTTTCCGAGATTCCCCTCTTTCACCCACGCCACCGCGTCCTTAATGGCATGACTCGACCGGCTCTGGGTCCCGGTCTGCACGATTCGACGATACTTACGTGCGGCCTCGACCGCCTTGCGTCCCTCCCAAACGTTGTGGGACACGGGCTTCTCCACATACACGTCCTTGTTCGCCTGACAGGCCCAGACCGTGATCAGCGCATGCCAATGGTTGGGCGTAGCGGTGGAGATGATGTCGATGTCCCGGTCCGCGATGCAGTCGCGCACGTCCTTGTACCCCTTTACGTCGTGCCCCTGGTCCTTCAGCTTCCGCACCGCCCCGTCCAATACCTTCTGGTCGCAATCGCACAACGCCGCCACGCGGACGCCCGGGATTTTGAGGAACCCGCTGATGTGGTCGCCACCCCGGCCCTTGAAGCCGACAACGGCCACACGGAGCGCCTCATTCGCCCCGCGGACGCGGTTCCAAGAGGCTGCCGGAAAACCAAGGGCCGCCGACGCAACCGCGGCGGATTTCAGAAACGATCGACGTGAAAAAGGCGCATTCATAGTGGTCTGGTGAAATGGGGGAGCTGCGCTTGGGTGAACGTCGGGAGTGTCGGCTCGCGCTCGGCCCGAAACAATCCCTTTCTTGCTCTCCCGCTTCCCGCGCAGAACGCACCCCTTGAGATTCAGAGGTCCAGAACCTGATGACGTTTGGCAAAAACCAAGGCGTGGAGGCGTTCGTGACCTACCCGAGCGGAGATGAGGCACTTGAGGAGGCTCTTCATGTTCCGCTTGGTCTTCGAATTCGTCGTTCATGACCCGACGCCTCCTCTTTTCGGCCCAACCTCATGGACCTTCTCCTCCCAATGCCGCTGAAGTGTCCGTGCAGGTTCGGACGAGCCGGACATCTCTCGGTTCCTTCTCTGCGCTCTCTGCGTTCCCTGTGGCCAAAATCCAAACGGGCAGAACTCTCTAAGTGCACGTGAACGCGACGGATACGAGCGCCGGAAAGGGAGGGATTTGCCACAAAGAACGCAGGGAACGCAGAGAATTGGAAGGACGGGATCGCCTTCCGGGTTGATCCATCCCTCGAAGGGCGAAAAAGCGGGCAAGTCGTACTCCTGGGAATCCCTCATCCCCTTCCTCCGCAATTCGTTATCCGTGTTGAAGGATGCGTCCTGCTCTGCGCGACGGATCACGGGTTATGACTTACTCGGACGGCTTACCGAGTGCGGTCGCCACCTCCGCCAGCTTCGCCGGATCGGGTTCGCCCGCGAGCAGCAGAAAACGGTAGCGAAACGTCACCGTCTCTCCGGCCTTCACCACGAGATCGCCGGTTCCCGCGGGCTTATTCTCGAAGTCATGGATTCCGAACGGGTTCGCCGCGAACAGGCCGTAGTCGCGAACGTGCCACCACGTCGGGTACCGCGGATTGCCGGGATG
>JBBQIU010000422.1:0-4083 GCA_038325245.1 Verrucomicrobiota bacterium | reverse complement strand
GGCCATGGGTGCGGTTGGATGCCTGCTGGGAGCGCATTCGAGTGAGGTCTGGGCCCAGGAAACCACGGCCCTGATCACGACCCAGTTACCTTTTCCTCAATATTTTGCGGTTCAGGACGATCATTATGGTCTGAGAATCGGCCGGCTCCAGGTTCGGTATGACGTCTCGGTGGACACCGTGTTCACCGACAACCGGAATTTGACGAGTTCCGACCCGGAGTCCGACCTCGGGGTGCGTCCGACGCTGACGTTCGGACTCTTTTACCCGGTGAACGATCGGCAGAAGGTTCAGATGGACGTGGGCGTTGGCTACCAATGGTGGGCCAACGTGTCCGACCAGAACCGATTCTACGTCGCTCCCCGGTCCCACCTCAGCTACGTGCTCGGAATCGGGGCTGTGGACGTTTCCATCTCCAACAGCACGTCGAGCAACTCGGAGGCGAATTCCCGGGCGGAGATCGCGGGAGGTGTGGGCGACACGGGGACGGATCTGGCCTTCAACCGGATCAGCAATTCCACCTCAGTCGGTGCCGGATGGCAGCCCGGGCGTCTCGGGTTCAGCGGGAATTACTCGTTCACGATGGATCGCTCGTTGAACGACCAATTCACGTCGCTGGACCAGAACCGGCATACCTTCGGAGGGGCGGTTGACTTTTCGGTCAGCGCGCCGATTACAGTGGGATTGGCGGCCAACTACTCGATCTACACCTACGAGGAAGCAATTCAGAATGACGGCACGGGGTATTCGGTCGCCCCGACCTTGAAGTGGCAATTGCGGGACAATATCGCGCTGGATGCCTCCGCCGGTTATGGGAAGTCGGATTTTGATCGATCCGGGACCGTCAGCGATGACGACAATTTTTCGGGGATCACGTACGACGTGGGGGTTCAGCACCGGATCAACAAGATCATGAACCATGCCCTCCGTTTCAGCCGGGGCGCGGATCCCGGGTTGGGGTCCAACTTCACGGACCGCTTCATCGTGGGCTACAATTTTTCGGCGCAGCTCAATCCAGTCGTGCGTCCGTATCTCGGGTTTTCATATGAATCGGCGTCGATTTCCGGCGAAGACGGAGAGAGGGCCGATCTATTCCGGATCAACTTGGGGATGGGTTACCCGATTCTTCGGCGGGCCACCCTGGGATTGAACTATAATGTCGCGTGGCGCGTGACGGATGATCCGACGCGTGAATACACGGAGAACCGGGTGTCATTGGTTGCGAGCTACCGGTTTTAGTTGTGAGGCATCGGAGTTTGGGTATGCGAAAAATCACATTGTCGGGCGTGACGCTTGGAGTGTTGGGAATAGCGGGGTTGCTGTCTGGGACGGCCCAGGCGCAGGGGGCGGACGGGCCATCGGCCGCGGACGTCGCCATTCGATCGTCCACGGAAGCGGCGTCGAGATCGCCATTGGACGCGATTCTGGGGGGCGTCAATGCCTCAGGTTCCGGCGCCGAAGAGATTCGGTATGAACTGCGGACGGGGGACCGCTTGCGATTCCGCATCGAAGAGGACCCGGCCGCGGGGAAGGAGCCATTGGTAGTGGCAGTCAATTCTGTGGGTGAGGCGAGCTTTCCCGTGAGTAGGGAATCCGACATCCGAGTGACGCTCACCGTACGAGGCAAGACGTTGAACCAGGTGAAGGAGATGGTGGCTCAACGCTTGTTGGAAGAGTTTTACAATCGGGCGACCGTTGAGTTGAACCTCGACGAGAAGGTTCTGGCGCCGGGCAAAATTCAGTTTTTCGGAGAGATGCGCGGCACGATACCGCTGCTCCCCGATCATCCGCCGATTTACTTGAGTCAGCAGATGCTGGACATGGGTATCCCGGACTTTGCCAACACCCGTCGGGTCAAGATCCACCGCTTCGACGCGGCGACGCAGGCTTCGAAGGTGATCGAGGTCGATGTGCAATCGATCATCAAGGGCGGCCAACGCGCGAAGGACGTGGTCCTGCAGGATGGGGACCGCGTTGAAGTTCGCCAAAAGTGGATCAATTGAACGGCGCTGTTCGCATCGCCCAGGAGTAACGCATGGCCAACCTTCTTCCTCCCCCCAAAGGCGGTCCCGCACGCTACCGATCTCCGGTCGCGGATCGGGTGAACCTGATGGTGTTTCTCCGGAAGTCCCTTCGGATGTTCCGGCGCCGATGGTGGATCGCCCTGGTGACGCTGGTGATTGGCGCGGGCCTTGGCGTGTACCGGGCGACGACCGAGCCCGACATGTATACGGCGATGTCCCGATTGAGCGTTGCGCCGAAGGTGGCGTTCTCGCAGCGGACCGGGGATCGCGCGATTATCACGGAGGAGAAGCAGAATTATGCCCAGGCGCAGATGGAGCTCATGCGCAACATGACTCTCCTGACAAAGGTCGATGAGCGGATGCAGGATGTGCGGAATCCTGACGGCACGGCTCCGACCAAGACGCTGGCGGTGTCGCCGGGAGCAGGGTCGACGTTCATCCTAACGGTGAACAGCAGCAACCTGGAGTACGCGAGGCGGTTTGCCCGCGCCTGGGCCCAGGAGTTCCGCCTGTTCAAGGAGGACATGCTGAGCGACGTCGCCCGAAAACAGATCGACCGGACGCGGTACGACCTGAGTCGGCAGGAGGAGCTCGTCAAGGAAGCCCGGGCCATTCTCGATGATTTCCTGAAGAAACATCAGATCTCCACCAGCCAGGACACGGGCAACGCTGCCCAAGAAATGCTGGTCAATCTCCAGCGCCGCAAGCAGTCGGTGGAACTGGAGCGTCAGCGCCTCGAGGCGAAGACGGCGGAGCAGTTGGCCGACGAGAGGACGGCGCCGGCGGTCGCGGGCTTGGGCATCGCCGCAACGGTTCAGGAAATCGTTGCAACGCCGGCGCCAGAGCCGACGGATCCTTTCGAGAAATTCATGGGCCGCTCTTCGTACCGGGATCTCCGGCTGCGCCAGCGCCGGTTGGAGGCGGAGGAGGCCCGGCAGTCGGCCCTGCTCAAGCCCCGACATCCTTACATGATTAGTCTCGCGCGTGGGTCCGAGGAGGTGAAGCGCGAGATTCAGGAGCAGTTGTCGCTCATTGACGAGATCCGCCGGGCGCAGATCGCTTCGCTGAAACTCGAGGAAACGGTGCTGGCAACCCAGATCGAGACCGAGAAGGAAAACGTTTCCCGTCTGCGCGAGATCAGCCGCGAATTCATGCGTCTCTCGGAAAGCTACGCCGGGCACAAGGTCCAGTTGGACCAGCTCAACCGCGACATCCTCGCCCTGTCGAAACTCCAATCCAACGACGAGGATTTCACGATCCTTGACGAAGGCGTGGGACCGACCGCTCCCATCGGACCCAACCGTCCCCGGACGGTCATTCTCGGAGTGACCATCGGCCTTCTGGCGGGGGTTGGCCTGATCTTCCTCCTGCACAAGTTGGATGATCGGGTTGAATCCGCGGAGGACCTGGAAAAGGCTCTTGAGGAACCCATCCTCGGCCAGATCCCGATCGTCAGCAAACGCGACGTCAAGGATGGGGTGATCTCGGTCGACAAGCTCTCGCCGAACAACATCTTCGTGGAGGCATTCCGTGGGGTGCGTTCGTCGGTGATGTTCGGGGAACTCGGAGGCACGAAGCAGGTCATGATGGCGACGAGTTCCGTGCCCGGCGACGGCAAGACGACGTTTACGGTCAACTTTGCCATCACGCTCGCGAAGGCCGGGAACCGGGTGCTGCTGGTGGACGCCGATCTCCGACGCGGAACGGTCGCTGACTACTTCGATCTTTCCCCTGAACCCGGACTCTCGGACGTGCTGAGCGGCGACGAAAAGTGGCCCGATGTGCTGAATGCGACCCAGCACAAGACCCTGCTCGTGGTCACACAAGGGCGCGAGATTTCCAATCCGGGAGAGCTGCTTCTCTCGAAAGTGTTTCGCCGCTTCATCGACGAGGCGCGGCGCGAATTTGACTACATCATCTTTGATTCGCCGCCCGTGATTGGGATGGACGACGCGGCATCCCTGGGGAGCAACTGCGACGGCCTGATCTTCGTCTACCGGATCGGCGCGACGTCGCTGAAGCTGGCGAAACTCGCCGTGAACACGACACGTCAGCGGGGCG
>JBBQIU010000421.1:0-4085 GCA_038325245.1 Verrucomicrobiota bacterium | reverse complement strand
TTCTCGGTATTGCATTTGTCTCTGCGCTGTCACTGCTGACCATGACGTTGTTCTTTGCCTCCGGAGGATTGAGGGAGTTTATCGCGAACCTTACGTCAGGCTCATACACGCGGGTTCGATACGAGTCGGAGGACATCGATGTCACCGCGCGCAATATTGGTCTGTTGACTGAACAGCCTGCTGTCATTCGTGGCGGTGCGGGCATACTTCTGTTCTTCTTGATACCGATGCCCTTCTGGCGAGCCCTCACGACAGGGTATGCAGGTCTTACGTATGGGTCCGAAACCGTGCTCATAACCCTCTTGGGCTTTTTAATGGTCCCGAAAATGCTGAGGGCTCTTCGGCAGGGTGGCACAGGAGAGCAGTTGGCGGCTTGGTTGTTCCTGGCGGGTAACTTCGCTACAGGAGTCATGTATGGAGGGACTGATCCGAGGTTCAGGATCGGCACGCTCGCCTACTTCGTGCTGCTAGCCTTTTCGGGAACCAACTCCACCAAGTCGAGTGCCACCTTACCACTCAGAATCCTGTACGGGATAGGCCTTGCCCTGGCTTATGCCATTTACATCCTCGTCTTGGATCGAAGATAGCATGGGCGCCCCATCGGAATTGTGCGGGTGTCTTACCTTCGCGAGTGGAGATTACACAGGGGCTTCCAGGATGGGATCTGCGGTGGCCGCAGGCTTGAGGGCCGCCGGGCACCGTGTCGTCGCCGTTTGCGGTCCCCGTCCGCCCGACGGACAGACCGCGGTGGCGGACATCCTCGGAGAGGCGGGGGTGGCGGTGTATGAGGTCGGTGACTTCAACCACACTCTTCACCTGGGGTTGGTTCGGCGGTTGAGAAAGATCATCCGTCAGGAACGGGTCGATTACGTCGTCACGTTCTTCGTCACCACCGATACCCGTCACGTCGGTGTCGCCTTGGCGGGCCTCGGCATTCCCCTCATCGCCTCGGTTCAGAACGAGATTCAGTTCCTGGGCCGCCCGTTGATGAGGGGCGTGAAGTCCGCAGGCTTCGGCGTGGTTTACCGGCGATGTGTCGATCGGGCGTTGTGCACGTCCTCACGAATTCGAGACGATCTCGTGCGGCGGTATCGGTTTCCCGTCGATCGCCTGGAGGTCCTTACCAATGGCGTGGACACGGGGCGGGCTTTGGCTCTGTCGGACCTTGAACGGGAAGGAGTCAGGAAGGAACTGGGAGTTGCAACAGGCGAAATTCTTCTGCTGAACGTGGGACGGATCGACGAACAGAAGGGCCAACTGGTTCTCCTGGAGGCCATCGAACCGTTGGTGGCGAAAGGTCGACAATTCAAGCTCTGTCTCGTCGGCGATGTGACGGCGGGACATGCGGAGTCCATGGCCTATCTTGCGCGCGCGCAGGAGTTCGTTCGTCGCCATGGCTTGGAATCGCGCGTCAAGTTTCTCGGTTGGCGGAACGACGTGCTTCGGTTGAACGCCGCCTGTGACGGCTACGTTCACAGCGCTCTTTGGGAAGGGTTTCCGCTGGCAGTGGTGGAGGCGATGGCGAGCGGTTGCCCCGTGATTACCACCGACTGCATGGGGTGGCCCCCAGGATTCGTGGAGGGAAAGCATGGATTCGTCGTCCCGACTGGAGACGCGATGGCCCTTAGGTCCGCGATCGAATCGCTTTTGGGTCTCACTCCCGCACAACGGGCTGCCCTGGGCGGCAACGCCCAAGAACTGGCCCGGGATCAGTACGACATCCGCCGTATCCAGGAGCGCTTCGTCTCGGTGTGTGAGGCCGAGGTTCAACGGTCCCGACAAGAAGCGAACTGAGTGTGATCAAGGTTTCCTGAGATGACGCCAAAGGCTTGAATTCCCAAGGATCGTGCTCCTGGCCTGTTTAGCGTTGGCGACGCCAACGGCATCCTGAACTCACTTAAGACCGTCCGTTCATCCACGAGAATCGCCTGGAAGCCGGTAGACAACGAAGCTGTGGATAGTGAAATTATGAACCCTGATCTGGTGAGAAATCTCGATGAGTACGGATCTCACTGGCGATCCCGATTTCGAAAGACTTGGAATTACAGTTCACAGACCAAGGTGCGTCGCTTTCGCGGCCTAATGAAGCGTGTGGGGTTGATCGACCGGGAGCGGTTGGCCGTGTTTGACCAGGGATTCGGTTTGGGGCTCATGCTCTTTTGCTTCCCGCCCTCTTCCCGCCTTGCGGGCGTGGAACTATCCGAGACCGCAATCGATGGAGCGGCAGCGGCGGCGAAGCGCCTCGGCTACAAGGAAGTGGACTTTAGGAAGTTTGAGCCCTCTGCCATGTACCCTGATTCCTGGCGTGGTTCCTTTGATGTGGTGATCTCGTCTCATGTCCTGGAGCATATCGCAGAGCCTGGGGGTGCTCTCAGGGACCTGATTGGGCTCATGCGTCCGGATGGCGTGGCCTGCCTCGTGGTGCCGATCAATGAGACGCCCGGGCAGGACTTGAATCATTTCTACTATTTTACACCGAAGAGCTTTCTGGACCTCCTGGAGCGGTGCGATTTGGAATCAATCCATGTCTTGGAAGCGGATCGTTTGTGGGATTTGGTAGGGCCTGTGGCGTATGCGCAGCAACGCCGGCCGACCTGGTGGCTCAAGGGCAGCAGTATCGTCATGAATGCCTGCACCGGCATTCTTCCACTGGCCGCCCTTCAGGCGGTCGACCGGTTGTTAGGGTGGTTTGGGTTCAATCCACGTCAACTATTCGTCCTCTGCAGAAAGAAGGGCGCCGCTGCGGAGGCGTCGCTCGGATGCGCTCCCGCTGGGCCGTTGTGAACCGTCCTCCGACTCTATCGCCCCCGTGACTCAGCTCTTGCGAATCCTTCACGTGGTCAGCCACCTGGATGTCCGAATGGGCGGTTCGATCCTAGCCGCTGCGCAGCTCGCCGATTCGGTTCAGGGCGAGGGCTTCGATTCCACCGTCGTGGGGACCGTTGAGCAGGGTTCCGGTACGGAAGAGTACTTTCCCGCGCAATTTCCACGAATCGCATTCAAGGCATTCCCAATGCAGTTTCCCCGGCACAGCTACCATTCGACGGCGTTGTGGCGCTGGCTCAGGGAATCTGCGGAATCATTCGACGGAATCCATATTCATGGGCTCTTCAATTTTCCGTATCTTTTCGGGGGTCGCGCGGCGCTGCGGGCGGGGCGTCCCTTGTTGATCTCCCCGCACAACTCGCTTGATCCCTATGACCTTCGCAAGAAGGCGGTCCTGAAAAGCCTGATCTACGGTCCGTTTATGGTTCGGCCATTGCTCGAGGGCGCCGCCGGGGTTCTCTGTGCGACCCCCCTGGAGGCCGAACGTCTTGAAACGTACCAGGCGTCGCCCGACCCCGCGCGCTGGGTCGTTCCCCTCCCCATCCCGGAGACCCGTCTGCCGCCGCCGGATCCCGAATGGCGCCTTCGCCTTGGGATTCCTCCAGAGGCTCTGTTGGTGTTGTTTCTGTCACGGATCGATCGAAAGAAGGGCCTCGATCTTCTCGTTCGTGCCTTCGCCCGGGTACTGCCCCAGGCGCCGGGGACCTTTCTGGTGATCGCCGGAAGCGGCGACGCCGTCTACGAGCGCGAGGTCCGCGCACAGGTGGAGTCGTCGGGGACCGGAGCCAACGTGAAATGGCTCGGGTTTGTAACGGGTGTGAATCGTCTCCAAGCCTACCGGGAGTGCGACATCTTCGCGCTCACCTCCTACAACGAGAACTTTGGTCTAGTCGTTGTGGAAGCCATGTACGCGGGTAAGCCGGTGTTGATCACCACAGAGGTCTACTTGCACGAAACGCTTGCATCGCACGGGTGTGCGGAGATCTGTGCGCCTACCCTGGATGCCATTGAGGCGGGGCTAAAGCGCCTGCTCCTGGACCCAGTACTCCGAAAGGCAATGGGAGCGAGAGGCGTCGACGCTGCGGCCCGCGAGTATGGCCCAGATGCGGTCCGCAGTCGGTTGCAGGCCGTCTACCACAAGGCATTCAAGTCGGTTCACTAGGCAACCATGGGTTCCTCTCAGCGCATACTTATCACGGGGAGCACGGGCTTGATCGGGGCGAGCGCGGTCGACCATTTTGTGGAGCGCGGGTATGTCG
>JBBQIU010000420.1:0-4089 GCA_038325245.1 Verrucomicrobiota bacterium | reverse complement strand
ACTCCGAATGTGTTGGCGCCATGGTCGCACGGCGGGACAAGCGGTTCGATGCGGCGGTCCGGGAGGCGGCGGCGGCGCGCCTGGAGCAACCCGGGCATCCGCTGCCGCACCTGATTCTGGCTCTGGTTCACCAGGACCGCAGCGCCTTTGGCGAAGGCGAGCGGGAAGCTCTTGAGGCCATCAAACTTGAGCCCGAACTGGCCTATGCACACACGATGATGGGAATGGCCCGCCATGCCCTGGGCCGATTTGATGAGGCCGACGAGGCCTACCAGAAGGCCGCGACGCTGGATCCTTCGGATCTGCGTCCCCTCCTCGGGTTAGCGGAAATGAAGGTCCAGCGCCGGGACTTTTCCGGGGCCGTTAAGGGCTACCTCAAGATCATCGAACTCAATCCCGGGATGCTTCCCGCGCGCCAAGCCCTGGCCTCGTTGTATTTCAGCCTGGGGGATTATGGGGCCTGCATCTCTGAGGGACTCGAAATCCTCAAGAGCGATCCCGACTCGGTTCCAGCTCTGGGGTTGCTTTCCCGAGCCAGCATTCTTAACGGCGACTACCCGGGCGCCACCACTTTTCTTCAGCGCCTGCGCGGCGCCCAGCCCGACCTCTCGTCGGCCACTGCGTATCAGCTCGGTCTCTGCCTTCTTGCTCAGAACAAGCGCGAGGAAGCCCTGCGTGAGTTGCGGGCCGCGGACGCCTCAGACCCTTTGGTGCAGGTGGCGATTGCAGTCGCCGAGCAATCTTTGGGAAGGCTGGACGCATCTGCTCACCTCTATGAACAGGCGCTTTCAGGGGGGGCCGGGGAGCTGAACCCCCGAATTCGGTTTCACCGGGCCACCCTCCAACTCGCCCGTCGGCAATGGGTCGAGGCGGCGCGAGAGTTGGCGCAAGCCGAGGGATTCTTCGTGAATCTCCGGGCTGACCTTTTCGACCTGCCCCGCCTCTATCAAACGGTTCCTTCCGAGTCGTTGGTCCTGACGAGCCTTGGCGCACTGTACTTGTCCGAGGGCTTCCTGGATGCGGGGGCCGCAGTCTGTGATGGTGCGTTGAGTGGTGCGGGCGCCTCAAACGTGCTCGCGCTTTTAATGCACAGCAGCGTGTTGGCCCGCAAAGGCCAGTTCGATGAAGCGGGTGGAAAGCTCCGGAGAATCCTCGAGTTGGCGCCCCGGTACGCTCCGGCTTATTTCGCCCTGGGGGAAATCGCGTTGTCCCGGAACGATCTTACGACTGCGGTGGCCGCTTACGAGAAGTCCGCCACCCTGGACCCTCAACATCTGCCAACGTGGACCCGTCTTGCGTTCGGCTACGGGAAGCAGCAAGCGGGGTCAAAGAGGGAGGCGGCTCTCCGGAACTGGTTGCGGCTGGCGCCGGACTCGCCCGTCCCTTACAACGAACTCGCCAATCATCTGGCCGACTCCGGAGGTGATTTCGACGAGGCGCTGTCCCTGGCGACCCATGCCCTTCAAGAGGCGCCCGGACAGGGGGCCGTGCTGGATAGTCTGGGTTGGATCCACTACCGCCGGAGCGAGCATTCCAAGGCCATCGAGAGATTTCAGCAGGCACTGAAAGCGCAGATGAATCCCGAGCTGCGGGCTGAGGTCATGCAACATCTTGGCCTCGCGTATCTGGCCCTGGGCGACAAGGCCAGCGCACTCACCCAGTTCGATGCCGCCGTCGCGACCGCGCCCGAGTCTTTGGCCGCGCAGAATTCCCGAAAGCTCATCGGGCAGCACCGCCCGGAACGCTGACCCGCCTTCACGCTTTCAGCGCTTCTCCGGCGAGATCCGCATCGGCGGCGGAGCGCGGCTCGGACGCGCCCGGAGCGTCAATTCGCGCGGAGTTGGAAAAAAGCGGTCGATGGCTGGAGCGACACGCGGTGGGGGGATGTTGCCGATGTGTCTTCCCATTCCCCGGAGGGGTTTTGGCTGCGTTGAAGGACCGCGTCAGCAGTCCAACTCAATCGGATCTCCTGGTCGGACACCCTCTCGACGGCGAGGTGAATGACCTCCGGGTTTATGATGACGACCTCGTAGTGGAAGGCCCGCGTTGCTCCCGCCACCACGACTCCCGCGATCCGCACCGTGTAGCGGACATCCCGCGTTGGAGCACGGATCGACACCCCTTCGGGTAACCACACGACGGTATTGTCCGCCATTCCGCGATCGTTGTAAGGGGCTTCGATGCTGATCGCCACAGCCGTCTCCCCCCGCATCATCGTCACATCGGCTTGGGAGAAGTCGGCATTGGGCATCGAGAACGACCACCGGTTGGACCGGCGGGGCAGGATCTGATACGGGACATGGCCACTCGGGGGCCAGGCCACCCATTCGGGCGACACAGGCCGAGGTCCGTGGCCGCCCACGACCCTCAGAACGTTCACGCCGTAGTGGGGCGCCACGCTGGGAATGGACGCGGTCCCCATCCACCTCTGCGGCGGATACATCAGCCAGCGTCGATGTCCCACCGGTCCGTTCTCCGGCCCGGGGTCGTCCATGTAGGTGTCGACGGCGGTCGGACCGCGGTCCCCGAGAAGCAGGTTGGAGGTTGCTGCCGCTTGGGCCGCGGCGGGCGTGTAACAGGGCCAGTCGGAGGTTATCACATGGGCCACGCGGTTGGCCGCGCCGCATGCCAGGGCGGCCGCCTGGCATCCTCCGGACCACTCCTGGTTCAACCGAACGTCGGCCGGCAACCCGGCCATCGCCCGAAAGTAGTTCACCCGGAGAAGGGTCGCCTCGGCATACTCCAGATTGTTCGTTCCCGGGTCGCAGTTGGCGATGTCACCCTTCCACATGGAATCCACGCCACGGGATGCCTGGTAGACGGTCTCGTAGAAGCGGACGACATCGGCGCGATTCTCGCGATCCACGGCCAAGAGTACGGCCCCGCCGAAGTTGGAGGCAGCGGAGTTCGCTTCGAGCGCCGGCAGGCCACCAGCGCTCACCAAAATCACCAAGATCAACCAGACGGCCAACGCCCAACCGGCTCGGATCCTCATCTTGCTCCCCGTGTTGTGCATCGTCGCCGTGAAGTTGTACCCCGGATGCTCAAAGGCAACGTCGTTTCCGGGTCTCGTCCGTGAGGGCCTTCGACTCGGCGGTTTCGCCAGCCCATCGGTCCGCCGGTTCGTGATCAAAAACAGCCGAGGCTCCCTGGACCAGGGAGCCTCGACCTCTGTTGGAAACGACAATCGGATCCGAGCCTGGATTGATTAGAACTTCCGGCGAACCCAGTTCAGCGTGCCCATGCCCATAAGCCCCATGGCCAGCATGGCAACGGTCGCCCCGGCATCCGGGACACCCGTCGGAGGCGTCACCACCGAGCCGCCAACGCCCTTGAAGGCGAAGAAATATGTCGCCGAATCATTGTTGGGGACCTGGATGCCGAAGGAATCGAAGGTGCTCGACTTCCCAAGGGTGTAGAGCTCCGGTGCCAACGCAGCGAGCGACGCGAGCGCCTCCGTTGCGTCCACCCCGGCTCCGTAGAAGATCTTGAACGACTTCTCTTCGCCCGGCGCCAGATCGCCAAAGGCGAACCGGAAGTACGCACCCTGATCGCTCGCACCGACGTCGGAGAAATCCACGTCTACCGTGGAGCCGTCGAGTGCGCCATCCCCGCCCAGCGGATTGGCCGTGTTGAATCCGTTGTTGTGCGAACGCTCCAATTCGGCGGTCGTCGCCGTGCCCACCATGCTCACGAACTCGGAGAATTCGGTGGGGGGAACATCCCAGTCCATCACCCGCACGTACTTGACATCGGTCAGAGTCTCCGTGGCGCTCTTGTTCTTGATCGTCACCAGATTCTCGAAGGCATTCCCGGTCGCCGCCGAACGCGTGTACGCCTGGGTCACCTCGAGGTGCGTCAGCGAACTGACGTTTACGACGGAGGTCGCGAACGTGCCAACCCCGGCTCCCACGTCGTCCGACAAGAACGAAACCGATGAGAGGTTGATGGCTCCACCGTCGGTGGAGACATTGGCGTAGCCGGAAGCCCCGCTCGCGGAGACTCCCCAGCCCTCGCAATAGCACCCGGGAGCGGTGGCATCACCCGGCATGGGGATCCGCGCGATGCCCAACACGCCTGGTGTGTTGA
>JBBQIU010000419.1:0-4094 GCA_038325245.1 Verrucomicrobiota bacterium | reverse complement strand
GTTTGGACCGTTTGGCGACGATAGGATCACCCTCATCCAAGACGGGGCGGAATCGAAGGCGCCCGATGTGACGACGCCTTGAGAGCCGATTGGATCATGACGAATTCAGAAATGTTCTCCCACGTCAGCAATCCCACCAGCCGTCCATCCGCAATCACCGGCACCGCTCCCAACGCCTTAATCCGCGGATTCGCCATCGCCGCTTCCAGTTCGTCCTCGGCCAAACAGATGGGAAACTCCCGTTCCATGGCCGACTCGACGACCAGATCCCGACCCTGGTTGGACAAGGCCGAAAGGAGCCCGTGCCTCGTTAAAACCCCAACAGCCGTACCACCGTTGACGACCGGGAAATCTTGCTGAGATCCCGCCATCACCAAATCCACAGCGCGCGAAAGGGTGTCGCGAGGAGCGAGGGACCAGTAGTTCGTCAACATGGCGTCCCGGACCCGCGCCCCGCGCATCGTGGAGCGGATCTGCGCCATCTCCGCTTCCTGCCCAGCCCCAATCCAGACGAAGAATGCAATGAAAAGTAGGAGCGGATTCCCCATCCCTCCCAGGAGCCCGAGCAAGCCGAAGAGAGCAAAAACCAGCGCAATCGCCTGCCCCAGACTCGCTGCGACCCGTGTCGCCCGCGCGTACTCTATTCGAAGAGCCAGCAACGACCGCAGGACGCGACCCCCATCCATCGGGAAGGCAGGGATCAGATTGAACACCACCAACATGACATTCACGAAGAGCAGTCGCAGGGCAAAGGAACCTTCCGCCATGTCCAACCTGACCACTGAGAATTCCTCTCCCGCCACCACCACCAACACCGCGAGAATCACAACAATGACCACATTCACCGCCGGCCCAGCCAATGCCACCCATAGCTCCTGAATCGGCTGGTCCGGCATCCTCTCGAGTCGGGCAACGCCTCCAATCGGTAGTAGCGTGATGTCACGGGTCCGAATACCGAACCGCCGCGCCATCAGGGCATGTCCGTACTCGTGCAAAAGAACACATCCAAATACGGAAACCATGAAGGCCAACCCCTGCCATGCAGCCCATAGCGATCCCCCCGCAGTTCCGTGCGCCGCCGCAATGAAAACAAGAAACAGGAGAAAGGTGACGTGCAGGTAGACGTCAATTCCAAGGTATTTCCCCAGCTTGATGGACCATCTCACGATATAACCGCCTTTCCACGCCCGGGAAGTTGGGGGCGGCGCGACTCCGGCACCGATCTCTCACACTTCCTTCACATTAATTCCGCGAACGCCCGGTCAGAAGGGGCAGCAGATACACCAGCATGTATGCGAGAGAGGTGACAAAGGCCGCCACATAGGTGAGGGCCGCCGCGTTCAAAACCGTGGCCACCCCGGCGCTTTCCTCCCTCGTCCGAACAAGCCCCAGGCGATCCAGCATCTCCTTCGCCCGGCGGGAGGCATCGTACTCCACCGGAAGCGTCACGAGATTGAACAGCATGATCACCCCCCATCCCAGTGCCATCAGGGTCAATCCGAATTTCGAACTTAACAATCCGGTCATCATTCCCAGAAGCGGAAGCCACATCACGATCTGGCTCGCAAAATTGGTCGCCCCCACCGCCGCCATCCGGAGATGAAGCGGGAAATAGGCCTTCTTGTGCTGAATCGCATGGCCCACCTCGTGCGCGGCTATGCCCAAGGCCGAGAGCGACCGGCCATGGTAAACATCGGGCGACAGCACCAGACGCTTGTGGATGGGATCATAGTGATCCCCCATGAACCCCTGGTGCTCGAAAATCCCCACATCGCTGATCCCGTTCTTTCGCAGAATCTCCGCCGCTGCTTCGGCACCGCTGTACCCGCTCGAACCCGCCACGCGGCTGTACCGATGAAACATCGACTTCACGTACATTTGCGCCAGCAGCGCCAGCGCCATGGTCCCGAGGAACACAAGGAGGAATATCATGATCTCAAAATGGGTTGGTTGGTTTCCGATGACGGCCAGCACAATTAGCACATGCCGTGCCAAGATCAACTGGCGTGGACCGTCTTTCGACGCTTCTCCCCGGGGAACACATTCTGTCAGAATTCCCAAGCCACCCCGGCATCGAAGCCAGTCAACCCTCCACGTTTACGTCGGGCTTGAAAGAGGCGAAGTGCGTTTTCCTGACTCTTGGGTAGTGAAGACTCGAGAATTTTTGGCTCACACACTGAAAAGCAAAGACCCGCC
Organism: Verrucomicrobiota bacterium; assembly: GCA_038325245.1. Lineage (GTDB taxonomy): Bacteria > Verrucomicrobiota > Verrucomicrobiia > Limisphaerales > CAIMTB01 > CAIMTB01. The sequence continues at coordinate 1,898 of JBBQIU010000419.1, read as the reverse complement.
CATGTACGGGCGGGTCGCTAAATGGCGCGCCGATGTTCCCAGCAGAACCCAGGCCGAACTGCCAGCCTATTGGCCTGCGCGGGCGTAACGATCCGGGTCAAACCCAGGACGGCCGGGTCCGATCGGCCTCGGGGCCGTCGTCACTGAATCGCCAACAATCGTCACTCCCAGTTGCCCGGGAACGGGAAGCGGGCGAATCACCGTGCCACCACGAATGGCCGCAGCACTCGCTGTCACGTCGACTGCCTCGGCATCCCGAGCCAGCACATCCGCCGAAAAAACAGGGTCAATGGTCGCAACCATTTGCGCCAGGGCCGAGGTATGCAGTTCCGACGCCACGGAACAAACCGCCAAGATTTCCGCCGCTTTCTCGGGAGCCGCACTGCATGCAGCTGCCGCGATTTCTGGCGTCAGCTCACGCTGAGCCTTGGCAGCATACCCAGCCGCCAAAGGAGCGAGGGACGCGTCCGCCTTCGCAATACTCGCCACAACGTGACGCAGAGCGGACGGCTTCGTCTGAGCCACCTTACGGATGACCGCGGCAACTCGCTCCGCACGGGCTTCCGTTGGAGCTTCCATCACCAGCTTCGCTGCCGTTGCAGGAAGCTCGGCCGTGGCCACAGTCGAGAGTGCCTTTACGGCAACCCGTTCAGACGCCGCGTCTTTGGCCTGCACGCTTGCAGTTCCAACGCCGAGCGCCACCAACAATGCAATAAGAAACGCTTTCTTCATGGGTTCAAATGTCGTTGTCTATCGGTCCAATTACGCACCTACCTAGCGCAATGAGATTTCACTGTCGGTTATCAGTTGTCAACTGGTTTCATCTGAGTGATTTGCCCGGGCGCCCCCCTCATAATCCGCTCCCGACCTGCATTATTTCCTCGCCTTCAACCGGCCTCCCGCGTGCGCCAGACGTACCGGAACATCAGTGCGCGAATCACCGCAGTCGCTGGAATTGCCAGCAATCCACCCAATATTCCCCCCATCAGAGTCGTCCCAACCAGGAGCGCAATGATGATGGTCAGCGGATGCAGTCCGACCCGGTCGCCGATGATCTTTGGCTGTATCACCCATCCCTCAATGCCTTGAACTATCGCAAAAACCACTAGTACCCACAGCGGATGCTGCCAATCCCCGAACTGGACCATCGCAATCACCAACGCCGCCCCACACGTCACGATCGCACCCAGGAACGGCACAATCGTCAGGACGGCCGCAACCATCCCCAATAGCAGCGCGTACGGCAGGCCTATTAGGAGAAATCCCACTGCGTAGAGAACACCATCACAAAGTGCCACCAGCACCTGTCCCCTAAAAAATACAATCAATGCATCATTGATGTTCTTCAGTAGCCAAACGATTTCGTCCTTCAGCCGCGAGTCCGACACCGGAAGATAATTCGTCCAGGTCGTCTCGATCCCGCGCTTTTCCAGCAGGAAGTAGAAGGCGTAGATCGGAATCAATGCCAGGCCCACCACCACACCAAACCAGGAAGCCACTCGCCCGATTTGTCCCAAAACCCAGGCGCCTACACCCGGAACAACCACCGCCAGCCAATCTCCCGCCGTCTTGAGGGACGCCGGATTGACCGCTTTCGCCCACCAGGGCGCGGCCGCTCCGACTTCCAACGCCAGACCGGGGACCGCGTTGGTCGCGCCGGAATCCCGCCCTCCAGGCGAACGGTCCTGAACCCCTCCCGGCGCTTCCGCCCCTTCGATGGCGTTCGTCGCCAATGCGGCGCCGAGCCATTCCCGGTTTGTCGAGACTTGGGTTGAATCTCCCCGCAAGCGTTCCGGGAGCCGGTCCTGAATCGACTTCGGCAGCAGCGGAATGAGTGATGCCGGCGGTTCATTGATCCATTTCTGGAGCTTCGTCTGAGCTTTAGCCGCGTAGACGGG
>JBBQIU010000418.1:0-4109 GCA_038325245.1 Verrucomicrobiota bacterium | reverse complement strand
GGGACGTCTGGCAGCGGTTGACGATGGCGTTCGTCGACAGAATCTGGCAGGCGATCAAGGTCGGGACGATCGGGGAAAGGTCGATCAAGTCAAGGCATCGGGATCGGGCGAGGAATCGGATACGATCGGCGAGTTCTCCGGTGGTAAACACAGTGCAGTGGTGCCCTTCGACCGGAATTTCCTGAAGTCCGAGGAGTGAGTGGCGGAGGTCGGGCGGCAGGAGGGGGATGGCGGCGCGGACGGAATCGGGATCAAGCCGATGGGGTCGTAGGTCATTGATTGAGAGGAATCCGGACGAGGCGGCTTTCAGGAATGGAGGAGAACCGAGGGCCCAGGCGAGCTGGATTTGGAGGGGTGTGTTGGCAGGCGTGTTCGAGCCGAGTTGGCCGATAATTCCCGCCTTGAGGGTGGGCAGGAGTCCTTCAGGAAAGAGTTCGGCGGGAGGAAAACAGACGCCGATATGGAGGCCATGTTGCCACATGGACATGGCGTCCGGATGGTTCGTGTGATCGGGGTTGAGTTGGGCCAGGAAGGCGCGGACGTCGGTTTCGGTGATGGCGATGGGCGGAAAGTGGGAGGCGCTGGCGAGGTGTGGGAGCTGGGCCTTCGGAATTTGCATCATGAATATGCCGGACGCCGGCAACACGACGGCCGCAACGCGGAGCATCCAGACGCGCCACCGCATGGCGGAGGTCGTCGACGGGCTTCGGTGGAAAATGGAGGCATTTTCCTGTGCTCCGAGGTGGCGGGCTGCGACGGCTTCGTCGCCGGAATCGAACGCCGCGCGGCTGTTGTTAACGGCGTGGTTCACGCGGGTTTCGAGGGTTGACGTCGGCGGGAGATCCTCGGGGACGCTGACGGACAATTCACGGCGATCGACCTCACCCAAATGAGCTTGGATGATCCCGTCATGCCGGATAACAAGTCGGGAGGTTGGGCCCCAGTAGAACGGGATGGAGGACGCAAGAACCTGGGGGACGACGCGGGCGAGCCGAAGTTCGAGGCCATCCGGGGTGCGACGCCAATCTTCGATCAGGAGGTGCCGTCCGAGGAAGCGGGCGAAGGCGAGTGATTGCGCCGGGTTCGGGGGGTGGAGGGGAGGGGAACCCGGATCGGGGTTCTTCTCGGGAAAGAGGTTGTGCGCGGCCCTCGTGAAGAGGGAGTTGTCCATTCGCGGAGCAATGGTCGGAATCGCGAAGGACATGAGGAGGAAGAATCCGCCCTGCCCGATCAAGAGGACCGCGACGCTCCATTCAAAGAGGCCAAGGCCCAGCATGGGAATCGCGAGCACGAGAATCCCCGCGGTGGAAGCGACCTGGAGAGGGTGGCGGATGACGCGGAGCCGGCGAAGGGCATCGAGGCCTGAGACAACGAAGAAGGCGCCAAATATAAGACTGTAGACCCGGAGTCCGAGCCCGGCCGTCGCGACGTGGGACATGACGATCACCAGGCCGATGGCGATGAGCATGCCGCGCAGGAAGCGCCGATAGAGTTGACCACGGAATCCCAGGGGCTCCCGAAAATTGGCGAGTTCCTTGTGTCCGAGCCACCGGGCAACGAGCAGCCCGGGGATTGCAGAGACGACCTGGAGCGCGACCAGGACGAAGCTGAAGGGAATGGCCTTGAACAAGCCCGCGGCAACTCCCCCCAAAGCGAGGAATCCTCCCGAAGGCGCAGCGGGAAGGGCGATCATCACAGCGTGGGTGAAATGCGACGGTGCGCGGAGTTGGTCGAGGCCGGATTCGAGGCGCGCTTCCAGTGTGTCGCGGAGCATCGCGCGGGCCCGATGGAGCCGCACTTTGAGGGCATTCTCAGAGATGCCCAATGTCGCTGCGGACTCGGTGATGGACTGATTCTCCAAATAGAAGAGCACGAGGCACTCCCGATGGATGGCGGGGAGGTCCTGGAGGGCCTCGCGAAGCATTTCGCGGGTGGACGGCGGGGCGTCCGTACTTGGGTGAACGTCGGAATGTTGTTCCAGCGCCCAGCGCTCGCGCTTGCGCAGTTCGCCGCGGCGTCGGACGCCGAGGTTGATGGCGGCGTTGCGGGTGATGGCGGCGATCCAGGCGCCGAATTTTTCTGCGTGCCCGAGGAGTGGGAGGCGTCGGTAGGCGGATATGAAGGCTTCCTGGGCGGCTTCCTCGGCGAGGTCCCGGTCGCCGAGGCGGCACCAGGCGATGGCGAAGACCTTGCTGGCGTGTCGGTCGACGAGTTCCCGGTAGCGGTCACGGTCGCCGTCGCGGATGGCTTGGACGGCGAGGGCGTCGGTTGAAGGTTCCGTCGCTTGCAGGTTGGGATTCATCCTGCCCGCCAAGACAAGGCAGGAGTCAAAAGGTTACCGGCTCTAGTTCCGTTTGGATTTCTTGAGGAGGTCGTAGGCGTGTTGGGCGTTGGCGTCTCCGTTGGCGGCGGCCTGGATCAGGTGCTGTTCGAGGGCGACGAGGGAGCCATGGACGGCCAAGCCCTGATCGACGGTGATGTTGGTGGCGGTCCGGCTCACCTGAAGGGCGACGACGGCCTGTTCGTAGCGGCCTTCGCGGAGGGCTTCGCTGGCGACCTGCATGTTCTGGCGGAGATCGGGTTCGGCGGTGGTGAACGCCTCATCGATTTGGCTGGCGGCCTGGACCGGGGTGACGATGGCGGCCGAGTCGTCCTTGGAACCGCCGCAGCCGGCGAGCGTCAGCAGGAGGACGGCGAGGAGGGCAGGGGAGGAATGGGACGGGGAGAGCCTGGTAGGTAACATGGTCGGCGAAGGGGTGACATTGAAGGGTCGTTCACTCCCCGGTGGGGGTTGCGGGACTGCACCAGAACCGGCCCGGGCGCTGGCCGCGGAAGCCGCCGATACCGGCTTCGCGGACGTAGTTGCGGTACTTCATGTATTCGGTCTGGCCCCCGAACATGCCCATCATGACGCCGGTGTTATGCCGTTGAGTGACCCCTTCGTCGGGGGTGCTGGCGACGTTGTCGTAGTTGGAAGGGAGGCGTTCGTCGGCTTCCCAGTAGAGCATCGAGTCGGGTTTGAAGGCGTCGACCTTGAAGGTGGAGTAGAGGCCGGCGGGTCCGGTGTTATAGGCGGAGACGGCGCCGTTCATCATGTAACTGGACACCTGCATTTCCCGCTGACGGAAGGTGGGGTTATTGGTGCGCTCGAGGGGGCACCAGACGAGCTGGCGGGTATTGTGATACTGCCAAAGCTGGCTGCGGGTGACGTCATGCTGGGGTCGGTTGGTGGCGACGCGCGTGTAGCACCAGTTGGGGACGTTGAAAGCGCCCGAACTCCACGAGGTGTAGGGCATGTAGTCCTGGTTGTCGCCCGTGTAGAGGGCGGTGCTGAGGAGGATCTGTTTGAAGTTGTTAAGGCATTTGGTGCGTTGGGCCTGTTCCTTCGCCTTGCCGAGCGCTGGCAGGAGCATGCTTGCCAGAATCGCGATGATCGCGATAACGACGAGAAGTTCGATCAGGGTAAAGGCGTTCCGGACGGACGCGGTTCGGGCGCTGGAGGGCCTCGAGGAACGAACTGGGTGCATGACGTTCGTGTAGCGGATTCCGGTCTCGCGGTCCAACCTCGTTTTGGTGACGGATTCGGCGGGCGGTGAGGATCAATTGAAGAACCGGATGGTGAACGGATACCGGTAGGATTCTCCGTTGCTGACCTTGATGGCGGCGATGACCGCGAAGATGAGCCCAAGCAGGCCGACAACGAAGGCCAGGAAGAGAAAGGCGAAGCCAATCAGGATGAAGGCGGTCGCAATGCCCACGACACCCAGGGCCCAGGAGTAGATCAGGATCGAGAGTTGGAAGTTCAGCGATTCCTTGCCGTTGGCGTCGATGGTCGGATGGTCGTTGCGTTTCAGGAGCCAGACCACCAGGGGTCCGACGACGGCGCCGAAGCTGGGAACCAGGAGTCCGGCGAGGGCGGCGAGATGACAGAGCATGGACCACGTCCGTATGTCCCTCTCCGGCAGGCCCGATGGCGGGGGAGGAGGGATAGGGGGTGTGAACGTGGAGGAGGGATCGTATTCGGAACTCATGGTTGGGATTCCTTGGGCGAGTCCGGCGCGGTCCGGTCGACGCGACTCAACCACCCGCCCAGGTCGGCTTTTGTTTCA
>JBBQIU010000417.1:0-4112 GCA_038325245.1 Verrucomicrobiota bacterium | reverse complement strand
GGCCTTTCCCTTCCGAATCGGGCCTGACGGACGGACGGTCGCGCCCGCCACAGAGTTGGACCACGTGCGCGATGAGGTGATCCAACTGCTCCTCACGAACCCGGGCGAACGGCCGTTCCTGCCTCCTTTCGGAGGCGGCGTGCGCAAGCTCATCTTCGAGCCCGCGTCCGACGCGCTCCGGGGCATCACCAAGGCCCGCATCACCCAGGCCCTCACCACCTGGCTCGGACATCGCCTCACCCTCGAACACCTTGAGGTCACGTTCTCCGGCGCCATCATTGAGGTGGACATCCGGTACCGCCCGGCAGGCCAGGGCGACTCGCGCGTGCTGAAGTTCCAGCGGAACGGCAACTGAACCCCGCCCTCCTCCCTCCGCCAATGCCCACGATCTACAACGAGGACGCCCGCAACGAGCGCGCCAACGATCTCGACGCCGCCGGGTTCAACGGCTTCGAGCGGGTCATCGTCCGCGTTCATCCCGCCGCCGTCCCTCCTTTCGCCGATCTCGACGTTTACCTCATCAACACGCTCCACCGAAACACACTCATCGCCGCCGGCAACACCCCGGCCCGCGCCACCGCCCTCTTTCCCATCCGCGGCGGGCATCGCCTCCGCGCCGGTTCGGCGATCGGCCAGGTCCGCACCCTCGCCGTCGCCGCGGGTCCAACCCTCAACAGCGTGCGGTTGCGGGTCGAACCCATCGGGGACTACTCGACCTACTCACTCTCCATCGAACCCGGCAGCATGGATCCGATCCTCGCCCTGCCCGCCGTCGATTGGGACCTGTTGTTCGGGGAGATCGACTTCAAGTTCCGGCCCGGTTGCTTCACCAGCAATTGCGCGCCCGAATGGGATGCGCCGCCGCCGCCGAAGCCCGTGCCCGACATCGACTACCTGGCGAAGGACTACGAGTCGTTCCGGCATGTCATGATGGCCGCGATGATGCAGCGGGTGCCCGGCTGGCGGAGTTCGAGCGAAGCAGACCTCGACCAGGTCCTCATCGGGCTGACTTCAGCGATCGGCGACGAATTGAGCGACTACCAGGATCGCGTCATGAACGAGGGTTACCTCGCGACGTGCCGCTCCAGGGTGTCCCTCGCCCGCCATGCGCGCCTGATGGATTACCACGTCCACCAGGGCAACCAGGCCAGCACCTGGCTGGCTCTCGAGATCGATCCCGGAATCCTCGCCGGCCCCCTGCTCCTTCCAGCCCGGCAGCCCTTCTGGACCGGAGAACAGGTCCCTCCAGGAATCGCCCATCGACTCCCCGGCTCCGAGGTCTTCTCGACGCGCATCGACTACCGCCTCCACACCATCCTCAACACCCTGCGCCTTTACACCTGGGACGACGCCATCTCCACCCTCGCCGCCGGCTCGGTCAGCGCCGACCTCATGGCCGACGTCACCGGCCTCGGCCTCTCCGAACAGCAGGGTGCCCAGTTGGTCGCGGACTTCATCAATCAACCCGATCCGAACCAACTCCAGGTCCGACGCCTTTTGATCCAGGAATCGCTCAATCCCCTGACCGGGACCGTGAACGGACGCGATCCGGCGAAACGACAGACGCTCGAACTCCTTCCTGACGGCGCGGGCGCCGAGGTGATCGAAGACGAGGTTCCCGTTCCCAACCGCTTTCTCGTCCGGGTTCACTGGAGGGCCGAGGATCAGCTCCGCTGGGATTACGCCTTCACCGTGTTCCCCCGGGGCGTGCGCGTTCCCGACGTGACGCAATTCCACGGAAATCTCGTCCGCGTGCATCACGGACTCTTCCGGTCCACCCTCTTCCTCGAACCGGGCGAAGACCTCGCCGCGGATGACCCACTGGATCCGACCGTCCCGCTTGAGCGCCATTTCGAGCGGACATTGGACCACCGCTACGGCGTGCTCGCCCGCCTTCCGCACGCGCCGCTGGCCTATCAGCCGACGCCCGTTGGCGGCGAGGTCCCGCCGCTCTCCACCCTCGAGGTCTCGGTCGAATTCCCAGGGGATCCCATCGACCCGTGGGACGAACGGATCAGCCTGGTCCACAGCGACGACAGCGACGAGAACGGGGATCACTTCGCGGTCGAAACCGACGAACACCAGCGCAGCGTCCTGCGCCTCGGCAACGGAGTGAACGGCCGGCTGCTGACCGAGGGCAGCCGTTTTCTGTGCGTCTACCAGGTGGGGCAGGGTTATTCGGGGAACATCGGCGCCGATCAATTGATCAACAGCGAACGGGTCGCCCCATTCGCCTTCCCGCCCTCCCTTTTCCTCCGTTGTTGGAATCCCTTCGACGTCACGGACGGTCTAGATCCCGAGCCGGCGTCACGCGTCCTGCGCAACGCGCCCGAGGCCTACCGCGCCCGTCAACTCCGCGCCGTCACGACCGCCGACTACGTCCAACGCGCCGAGGAAATCGAGGGCGTCTCGCGCGCCGCCGCGGTGTACCGGTGGACCGGCTCCTGGCGCACCGTACGCGTCGCCATCGATCCCGTCGGCACAACGGTGTTGTCCGAGAGCCTCCGCGCCGCCGTGGCCAGTTATCTGGAATCCGTGCGGCTGATCGGGGAGGACCTCGAGATCCGCCCGCCCCGGTTCGTCCCGTTGTCGATCGAAGTCACCGTGTGCCTCGATCCCCAGTTCTGGCCGGAGGATGTGCGGCACGTTCTCGAAATGGAGTTCTCCACCGGCTACACGCCCGATGGACGTCCGGGCTTCTTCCATGCCGACCGCTGGACGTTTGGGCAACGCATCCGCCAGAGCGAAGTGTCCGGGCGAGTCCACCAGGTCGCCGGCATCGCGCATATCAACGGCATTGTCTGGAACCGTTTCAACGAACCCACCCCCGGCATGTACTCCGATCCCGTGGCCGGCCCCGAAACCCTGTTCGTCGGCCCGGATGAAATCATCCAGGTCCAGAACGATCCCGATCACATGGAACTCGGATTCATCCGGTTTCACCTGCTCGGGGGCCGCCAATGAGTTCTTCGCCCTGATCCATGGCCCTCTCCGACACTCCCACCTTCCCGGTCCGGCCCGACAACCGGCCCGCGCTCGACCGGATCCGTTACCGGCTCGGCGGCTATCCGGACATCCTCGAGTCGATGCTCCGGGAGTTGAACGCCGCCCCGGAACTGGCCGCGTGGACCCACCGGGCGCCCGATGATCCGGGAATCGCCCTGCTCCAAAGCGCCGCGGTCGTCGGCGATATCCTGACCTTCTACCAGGAGCATTACGCCAATGAGGCTTTTCTCCGCACCGCGAAGTGGCGCGAGAGCATCCAGGAGTTGGTCCGCCTCACCGGCTACCGCCTCGCACCCGCGATCGGCGGCATCGCCACCTTCGCCCTCGAGGTCCGCGGCACCGAACCCATCACGGTTCCCGCCGAGTTCCCCCTGAAATGCGAACTGGCGCCAGCGCCCGATCCGGTCGATTTTCTGACGACGGCCGAGACGACCGCACTTCCGCAGTTCGGCAAGTTCCGCCTCTACCGCGGTCGCTGGGTGTATGGCGGGCTGAGCCTTCACGCGACGCGCTTCGAAATCGCCTCGATTGGCGGCTTGGCCGACCCGGGCACGCTAGGCGCGTTCGATCTCAAGAAGGGTGACAAGCTGATGCTCGTGGCGAGCCCGCCGACCTGGCTGACCAGCGGAACCAGCGCGTCGACGCAGAAATCGTCGCAGATCCTCAAGGTCCGGGAGGTCACCCGCATGCTTGGGCGCGTGATCATCGACATCGAGGGGCACGTGGACCAGGCGTGGTCGGGCGCGGTCAAGGCGTACCGCGTCAACCGTTCGTTCCGCCACTTCGGTCACAACACGCCCCCGAAGACCACCTACCAGACCGGTTCCGGCGCCACCCTCGAGACCCAGATGGTCGACGCCCATACCCAACGCCATGTCGGCACTTGGCCCTCCTACGACCTCTGCTATGCCGACCCGCCCAAGCACCTCTACACCCCGCTGCCAATCAATGTCCTGCCGTTGGACCAGGAGGTGAATGACCTTTCCCTCGGCGCCAACGTGATCGCCGAACTGTCCTTCAATCTCACGAACGCCCTGATCGCGACCGACCAGCGGAAGGTGACGCTCGTCTATCCGATTCGCGCCCTGACCACCCTGACCATGTCC
>JBBQIU010000416.1:0-4124 GCA_038325245.1 Verrucomicrobiota bacterium | reverse complement strand
GGTTCGGCATGTACGTGGCGATGTATGACAACGGGTGGTTACGATTCGTGGTGTTGGGGTTGTACGGGCAGTTGCTGGTGGCGGGTTCGATGCTTCCGGCGTTGGTTCCGATTGAGCGGAAGTGGTTGAGGGTGGCGATGTTCGGTTTTGGGATGGTCGGCGTGCTGCTCTCCGGGAATCGGACCTCGGTCGTGATGGTGGCGATGTTGGTGGTGACGATCGCCTATCTGCGGGAGCAGAGGAAGTTGCTGACGGCGTGCGTTACGGGGGTCTTGGTCTTCCTGGCCGGCTCCTGGTACGTGGGCGAGCACCATCGATTTTCGGGGGGTGTCGGTCTCTACCGGTTCGTGACGCTGGTGAGTGGTCGGGCGGCGGAAATGACGGACGCGGCGCAGAACGTGCAATGGCGGAGGGCGCGTTGGGAACGGGCCTGGTACGATATTCAACGGGAGCCGTGGGTGGGACTCGGTTACGGCGGTTTGCAACGCGCCTTTGTTTATTCGACGCGGATGGAATACGAGGCGGCGGCGATCGAGATCGATGTGGCGGCAGGTTCGATTCACAACGGTTACCTGGCGTCGGCCCGAGCCCTTGGGATTCCGGCGGCCTTGCTGTTCGTGCTCATCGTGATCGTCCAGGGCTTGCGTGAATTCCGGGAGATCGGCCGATGGCAGCGCGGGAATTCCGTGCGGGCGCAGTTACATATGTTCACCTTAGCGAACCTCCTGACGATGTTGCTCGAGAGCTATGTCGGCCATGGGTTGAACAACCACATGGTTTGGCTGTTGATCGGAATGGGGATCTCGATTCGCCGTTTGGGCTGGCCGTCGAGGGCGTCGACGCAGGCCTCCTCCTCGTCCGAACCCGGCACGGGCCCCGTTCGCGGGGTGCGGACACAACCGCTGCCAGCGTGACGGCGTGGATGGGAAACGGCAGGGGGCGGGACATCCAAACTGCGGACGTGCTTTCGGACTTTGAACCGCGGAACGAAATGCGGCCCATGTCCCGGACCTCTCCCACTTGCGGGAGAAGGAGAAATCGCTCAGCGGGCTTCGACGGTTGGACGGCAGGTTGGTTGGGGCGTCGGTTGATGGATGCGGGGTGAATCCTTCATGCGTTTTCTACCTTCGAGGCTGGTGCCGCTCGTCGATCTTCTGGCGTTCCCGCTGGTGTATCCCGCGGCGTTTCTGCTGAAGGTCGTGCGATGCGCGGGGGTGGCGCGGATGCCCTGGTGCCGCCGGGCGCTGATGCACGTGGGGGTGTTTCCGATCCACCGGCACTACTACGAGCCCCAATTCGATCACCGCGTCCTTCGCCGTCCGCTATCTGAGGAGCGATCGCTGCCGGGGATCGACTGGAACGAGAAGGGCCAGATGGCGTTGCTGGAATTGTTCCGGTTTGGAGCGGAACTCGAGGGTCTATCCGTGGACCGGCGGGAGCCGCCGGAGTTCCATTTCAACAACGGGACCTTCGAAAGCGGGGATGCGGAGTTCCTTTATCAATGGATCCGACTGAGGAAGCCGCGGCGGATCATTGAGATCGGGAGCGGTTATTCAACGTTAATGGCGGCGCGGGCGGTGCGGCGGAACGCGGCCGACGACACGGGATACACGTGCCGGCACGTGTGCATTGAACCGTACGAGATGCCGTGGCTGGAGAAGGTGGGGGTCGAGGTCATTCGGCGGCGGGTGGAGGACGTCGGGTTGGGGGTGTTTGGCGAACTCGAAAGCGGGGATCTCCTGTTCATCGATTCGTCCCACATGATCCGTCCGCAGGGCGACGTGCTGTTCGAGTTTCTGGAAGTGCTTCCGACGTTGCGGCGGGGGGTGGTGGTGCACGTGCACGACATCTTCACGCCGCGCGATTACATGCGGGAGATGGTTATCGAGCAGGTGCGATTCTGGAACGAGCAGTACCTGCTCGAGGCGTTTCTGTCGGGGAATCGAGCGTGGCGGGTGCTGGGTGCGGTGAACCTATTGAAGCACCGGCATTACGAGGCGTTGAAGGCGACCTGCCCCTACCTGACGCCCGACCGCGAGCCGGGGTCCTTTTACATGGAGCACGTCGGGGATTGAAGTGCCTGTGGACGACCTAACGAACCGTGGAACCGACAGCAGGGAACGTGTGGCGGCGCTGGCTTGGCCTCCTCCGGGGCCGGGAGTCCGGCGGCAGATCCGCGGAACGGTATCGACGGGCGATGCTCACGACGCTGGCGTCCGGAGTGGCCAAGGCGGGCGGGTTGGTTTCGATGCTGATTCTGGTGCCGGTGGTGATTCGGCACGTGGGAGACGAAAGGGCCGGATTGTGGATGACCCTGAACGCGCTGACGATCCTGGTCGGTTTCGCGGACCTGGGGATGGGCACGGGATTGATGACGCGTGTGGCCCAGGCGATGGGGGCGCAACGCGACGATCTGGCGCGGCAGGCGATCAGCAGTTGTTTCTTCGTGCTCCTGGGGGTGGCGGTGGGGCTGGGGATTTTGTTTCTGGCCTTGAATCCCTGGATCGCGTGGCAGGGGATCCTGAACACGACGGAAGAACTGGCGCGGGTTGAACTGGCGTCGGCGATGGCGGCGCTGGTGTTGTCGACGCTTGCGGGGCTGCCGTTCTCGATCGTGGAACGGGTTCAATCGGGGCAGCAGGAGGGCTTCGCGAGCCACCTCTGGCAGGGCGGGGCGACGTTGTTGTCGCTGGTGGGAGTGCTGATCGCGGTCTGGATGGACATGGGGTTGACGGGGGTATTGTGGGCGGGGCTGGGAATACGATCACTGATGCTGGTCGCGAATTGGCTGGTTTATTTTCTATGGCAACGGAGGGCGCTATGTCCGCGGTGGTCGGAGTGCAGCGGGAGGATGGCAGGGGAGATGATCCGGCTGGGTTTGATTTTCCTATGGCTGAACGTGCTCGCGTTCAACTGGTGGCTGGTGGATCCGATCATCATTTCGCGGGCGCTGGGGTTGGAGGTCGTGGCGGGCTATGGAGCGATGCAGCGGTTGTTCGCGGTGGCATTGATCGGGCAGTACCTGGTGATGCCGTTGTGGCCGGCGTTTGGGGAGGCGCTGGCGCGGGGCGACCACGCGTGGGTGCGGGTGACGCTGCGGCGGGCGCTGGCGGCGACGTTGGCCTTGACGGCGTTTCTGGGGATCGGGCTGGTGATTCTCGGGCCTTGGATCACGCGGATCTGGTTGGGGCCCGGGTACGTGCCGTCGACCAGTCTGTTGTTGGGAATGGCGGCCCTGAACATGCTGTTGATCATCGCGTGGAATCTCTCCGGGGTGCTGGTGCACGGTAGGTTTTTGAGGCGGCAGGCGGGGCTTTATACGGTGGCCGCGGTGCTGGCCCTGGCGTTGAAGCTGGTTTTGGTGAGGGGTTGGGGATTGCCCGGTGTGGTCTGGGCGTCCGTGATCGCCTTCGGCCTCGTTTACGCTCCGATGGCGTTCCGGTTGACGCGTGAGGCGGTTCGCGGCCCGGTTTCGGGAACGGAACGGGAGGCGCGGTGAGTTCCGCGTGAGTTCCGGCTTGCCATGGGTGGGCGGTATCCGCGAGAGGCAGGGGGCATCCGCATGAAGCGATCACGAAAGACATGATGGCGACACGGCTTCCATGGTGGCGAAGTCTGCCGGCGTGGCCGCTCCTTTGGTACACGCGGTGGGACGGTGCGCGATTGGGACGCCGGTATCTTGGCATCTCGGTGGTGCCGCGATTGCTGCCCGCGCGAGGGCGTTTCGACTTTCGCCATCGGAATGGAGCGACGCTGGAACTCGAGTACGGGGACTCGCTGGGATTTCTGGCCTTCATCTTCGGGGGGTTCGAGCCGGCGGAGTTGTCGGCGCTGCTCGCGCGGTTGAGACCGGGCGATGTGGCGTTCGACGTGGGGGCGAACGTGGGATTCCACACCACGGCCCTGGCACGGGCGGTGGGTCCTTCGGGTTCGGTGTTGGCAGTGGAGCCGGTGCCGGAGAATGCGGCGCGGTTGCGGGCGAACCTCGAACGGAACGGTTTGAAGAACGTGACGATCTTCCAGGTGGCCTCGGGGGCTGCGCCGGGTGAGATCGAGCTTGAGCTGACGCGCGACCCGGCGTTCGTCTCGGGCCATGGGGCGGTGGGGGGGGGACCGGACGGGAG
>JBBQIU010000415.1:0-4142 GCA_038325245.1 Verrucomicrobiota bacterium | reverse complement strand
CCAAGCCACCACCGACGCCCGCATCTTGGGAGCCTCCGTCAACGTCAACGGCGGTGGCTCCGTGCGCTTCAACACCTCCGCCGTCTCCCGGCTGCACCCGCGATCCTCCGCCAGCGCCTCCGTGAAAGCCTGGGAACCCGACGGGAACGATGTCGAAAAGACCACCTGAGCCGCCGCCAGGATCGTCACCCCGGTGTGCAACGCCCCCAGGTCCACCAGAACGGCCTCTGTCGCTTGCGGCCGAATCGACCGGAATGCCGCCGCCAGGGAATCGCCTGCCGTCCACACGTCGAACACCGCTCTCTGGTCATCGACGAACGCATCCAAAAGATCCTGTAGGTCCGTCTGACGGCTGAAGACAGCGGCCACCGGATTCGGCATGCCTCCAAACGATCGCAACCGCACGGAATCAAACACCCACTGGCTCTCGCTCAGCCCTCCGATCCGACTCGCCTCCCGCTCCACCAGGGCCCGCGTCTGCGAGGCATCGCCGGGCGGCACGTCCAAGACGTGGCGGAGCACCGACGACTGCGGCAAGACCAGGATCACCGCCTCCGGGACGTCCTCCCTCAGGCCCTGGCGGACGTCTTCCCGAAGCTCTTCCGCCGTCGAAAACCCCTCCTCGTGCGAGTCGACGGTCCTGGAGCTCTGGAGTCGCGGTCGCCCCCGCGTCACGGTCGTCGCCAACACTTGCGCCCGCCGGCTCCCCGCGTCGATGACCGCGAAGTGACGCGCCGGCAGGCTGATCAGTTTCGCGAGATTCGCGAGGCTCGCCAGATTCCCAGGTGGGTTCGCTGCGGCCACGACGACTACTTCTCCTCCTCCGGCGAGATGTATCGGATGAACTCGCCCGTGTCGGAAATGACCGTCGCCGTGACGAAAATCAGCAGATATCGCGGACGATCCACCTCGGTTCGATTGCGAAATGCCGCCCCGATGATCGGCAGGCTGCCCAGGATCGGCACGGATTCCACGAAGGTCGTCTGCTCGCGGGTAAGCACGCCGCCCATCACGACCGTCTCCCCGGAGCGCACGCTCACCCGGGTCGCGATTTCCTGCGTCCGGTACTCAGGAAGCTTGATGTCGAAGGTGCTCACAGGCCGCCCCGCCTCGTCCACGTCCGTGATGGTCGCGAATGTCGCCAGCCGCACCTCGCTGTTCACCCGAGGGTTCAAGGCCAGCAGAATGGTCTGGCCGTCCCCTCCAATGCTCGCAATCACGTCCAGGTTCACCCCGGACGTCAGCTTGCTCGGCTTGCCCTGCGGCACCAACGCCGACGACGAGCGCCTCTCGAGGACCTGGGTCTTCACCTGGTACTCCTCGTAATAATACTGAACCTTGCCGTCCTCGATGGTCGCCGGGCGGTTGTTCACGAGCGTCAGGCGCGGCGAACTCAGGGTCTGGCTCTCGCCGCTCTGCTCGAGCGCATTCAATGTCGCGCTCAACGTTGTGCGGTCGAGAATGTTCGTGAACACCTCCTGAATTCCACTGCCGACGTTGAAGCCGAATCCCGTGAAATCAATCGGGCTGCCCGAGATGCGCGCGCCACGGCTGGACTCCCACTGGACTCCCAACTGAAGGAACGCCGCTTCGGTGATCGTTATGAACCGCGCCTCGATCAGCACCTGCTGCACGGGCTTGTCGAACTCCTCGATGATCCTGTCCATCACCTGCAACTGCTCCGCCGTTCCCGAAGCCACGATCACGTTCCGTTCAAAATCGATCTGAAACTTGCTCCCCTTAAAGAACTCCACGATCGCCTGCTCGATCGCTGTCTTGGCCGGCGCGCCGTCGCGGACAAAATTCTCGATCTCCTTCGTCTCGGTGATCGTCGCCACCTGGCCCTGCGGATTCATCGTCTTGGTCTGGACGGTCTTCGCAGCGCCGAACTCCGCCGGAAGAATGAACCCGTGCCGGAGCCGGTAGAACCGGGTCTCCTCCTGGACCTTCTTCGGATCCTTGCCATCGACGATCCAGATCATGTCCGACCCGATCTGGAACTGGATGTCCATGTTGCGTGCGACGTACCGCAGGAACTCGTCGAGCTTCACCTTCTCCAGGTTCACGCTCAGCCTCTGCTTGAAGGCGGCCAGGTTCTTGTCCGCAACAAAGTTGATTCCCTCCGCCTGCCCCACCGAAAAGATGATGGTCTCCAACGCGGCGTCCTCGAGATGGACCGAGACCTCCTTCTCCAGCAGGTTCGCCATCCGGCCCCGCGCCGATTCGATGTCAAACATCGGCCCCTTGCGGATGATCGTCTTGCCGTAGTTGTCCGGAATGTAGGGCGTGTTTTCGATCTCTTCGACCGTATCCCGGATGTCCTTCCGGGGCGGCAGGCCACGATCCTTCTTCTCGGTCAGAAGTTTCGGGATCGTCGGGTTGAAGACCGCATTCTTCGCGTCGATCTCGCGGATCTTGTCCTCGACCTCCTGGTCTCGGCGCAGCCGTCGCTGCTGAAGAACCCACTTGTAAATGCGCTCGACGGTCTGATCTCCCGGATTGGCTTCCGCCAGTTCGCTCGCCATCCGCTCCGCGCCCTCCCAGTCATCCCCCTCCGCCCTCTTGAAGATCTCTTTGATCTCTTGATCGTGAACCGAGTCATAACGGATCTTCGGCGGCTTTGGCGGCTTTCCCGCGCCTTCCGCCGCCTTCGTCCCGGATCCGGATGTGCCACTTCCCTGCTCCGGATTCGAAGCGGCCACGGGGGCCGCAGTGCCGGGAACCGCCGAAACGGGGCCTGCAACTCCGGGTCTTGTTCCGCGGGGAGCCGACGCGTTCTGGCACGAGGCCATTCCCACGGCGATCGCCAGCATCCACAGGAACTTCAAACATCCGCCGCGGTTGGTCATACCTACACGTGCTCTCCTCTGGACGCCTCCACGCCGCATCCCATTCAGTCGCAGCATCCAACATCGGCACCGTCCGAGGACTCCGGACAGTAGACCCCAGTTCGCTGGCAAGCCAAGCGGAGACTACGGCCCGACGCCGGCGCAATGCAGGTCCTGCATTTGTCACCGTTCTTCTGTTCCAATCGCCACGTTCCCCCTAGGCTTCCGGGCCTGCGGTAAAATTCACGGGACGCATGCGATTCATCGGTTACTTGCACAGCCAATCCACAGCCGAGCAGATGGGTTCACTGCTCCGCGCTCAGGGGATCCAGAATCTGGTCGAGCCGGACGACGATCGTCGCTGGTCGGTCTGGATCGTCGTAGAAGACGACGCTGAAAAGGCGCGACAACTCCTGGGCGCTTTCCAGGCCGATCCCGACCACCCCTCCTTTCACATGCCCCCGGTCATGCCGGATATGCTGCCCACCTCTGGAAGCGCGGAGCCCGCTCGTCCTCGTTCCCGTCCGTCCCGGGTTCTTCGGCCCGCGTCGGCCGAGGTTTCCATGGCGTGGCTGACTGCCACCCTCGTTGTGCTCTGTGCCTCGATCGCCTTCGCTACGAGCCTCGGAACGCAGTCGGATGTGGTTCGATGGTTTCTCATCTCGGAAGTGCCCTACCGGCTCGGCGCTTCCATGGCGCTCTTCCTTCCGGAAGTCCGCGCCGGCGAGGTCTGGCGTCTCCTTAGCCCCGCGATCCTCCATTTCGGCTGGCCACATATCCTTTTCAACCTGTGGGCGTTCTGGGACCTCGGCAATCTCATCGAACGTCGCACCGGCCCCGTCCGCCTCCTCCGTCTGATTGTCGGTCTCGCGCTGATTTCGAACCTCGGCCAGTACTTCGTCGCCGGCCCGCGCTTCGGAGGGATGTCCGGCGTCATCTATGGCCTGCTCGGTTACGCCTGGATGATGGGACGCTATCGACCCGAGGCGGGAATTGGGCTGCACCCGCAAACGGTGGTCATGATGCTGGTCTGGTTCGTCATCTGCCTCAGCGGCGCACTTGGCATTCCCGTGGCCAACGCCGCCCATGGTTTCGGACTGGTCGCCGGAATCTTCTGGGGCCGGATTTCGGCCCGCTTCGCCGGGCGTATCGATTAAGACCCTGTCTGAAAATTGGAGGGGCCCTGCGACGAGGAATTTGTCCCGGGCCAAGGCGGCGAACCGGGAGCATCACCGCAGCGGGCTGTGACGGCCGAGCCAACGCTGGCCCGGGCCAAAAGGACCGTCGCCGGCAGAGTTTTCCACCGTCTTGCAT
>JBBQIU010000414.1:0-4161 GCA_038325245.1 Verrucomicrobiota bacterium | reverse complement strand
CTCTACGTCGCCACCGGCGATGGCGTGCAGATCTTCGACACCACCCGCCGCACGTTCACCCCCTTCTCAAGGACCCGCGTCGAAGGCCTCGCCGTGGCTCCCGATGGAACGCTCTGGGGCGTCGAATGGCCAGGCGACAATGGCGCTTCCCGAGCCATCGCCCGATTCGATGAACGCGGGCGTGCCTCGATCGCCGCGGACCTCGGCCTCCAAGCCGTTGCCCTCACCTTTGGGGCTCCGGACACTCGGCTTTCCGGTCTCCTTTTTGTCTCCACCGACTCAGGTCAAATCGTCGCGCTCGAACCCACATCGCTCACTCCCGTGACTCTCGCCACGGGCGGGGCGCGCGGGGCCTTTCTCGTCGCCTCCTCCGACGGGCGCCTCTACGTCGCCAACGGTGAGGGCGTCGATGTCGTCTTCCCGGCCCGGCCACCCCAGGTCCTGGCCAGCGATCCCGCCGACCGCGCCGGCATTCCCACCGGCGTCAGCCAGGCCACCATCACGTTCGATGCTTCCATGTTCCGGGGTTCCCTGACGGACCCACGTTCCGTGACCCGCCCCGAAAACTACCGTGTCGTCGACATGGTCACCGGCCTGGACGTTCGCATCGGCGCCGCCCTCTACGATCCCGAGAACCGACGGGTCACCCTCGTCTTCGACGCCCTCGCCGCTTCCACCTACGAACTGCGTGTCGCCCCGTCGATCCAGGACGACCTCGGCAACCCCCTCGCCGCCCCCTACGACGCCGAATTCATCGTCGCCGAGGACCGCACCACCACGCTGGCGCCGGGCCTTGAGTTCGCGAATACCCGCCTCGACCGGCTCGCCGGGACGGTCTCCTTCGATATTCGCCTGCGCAACACGACCAGCACCCCGCTCGACGGACCGCTTCGGGTCGCGTTCGACGGCCTCCGCGCCCAGGACCTCACGGTGCTGACACAATCGACGGGCGTTCGCATCGATGCCACCGGCCTGGCCTATGCCGAACTCGTCGTTGAAACCTCCACCCTCGCGGCCGGCGCCGTCACCGGCTGGGTGACGATCACCGTGCAGAATCCGGACGCCATCGCGCTCGACACCACGACCCGGATTCAGGTCGGCACGCCCCGCAGTTCCAGGCCCGTGTTCCTCTCCTCCCCCCTCACCACCGCCAACGCCAGCACCCCGTATTCGTACCGAGCCACCGCCAGTGATCCTTCCGGCCAGGGTCTATCGTTCGTCCTCGTGACAGGCCCGACGGGGGCCACCATCGATCCCACTTCAGGCACCCTGAACTGGGATGTGCCGGTCGGTGGCGCCCATTCCGTGACGTTCGAGGTCCGGGCCATCGACTCCCGTGGAGCCTACGCCCGCCAAACCTGGAGCGTCGGAGTCTCCGGCCTCGATCTTCCTCCCGTGCTCGCTCCCATCCTGGATGCCCGAACCACTGCGGGAGATGCCTTCTCCATGACCTTCGCCGCCGTCGATCCGGAAGGGCGCCCGCTGGTCTATTGGATGGAACATCTCCCTCCAGGAGCGACGTTCGATGCCCCCAGCCGAACCCTCCGCTGGACCCCCGCCGGCAATCAGGCCGGCGTCTATCCCGACCTCCGCATCACCGTATCGGACGGCGTGAACGATGCCTCCCGCTCCTTCACCGTCGTCGTTCTCCCGGGCAACCTGCCTCCCACCTTCGAGACCGCTCTCGACCGCACCGTCAGTGAAGGCACCGCCCTCACCTTCACCCTCCGTGCTTCGGATCCGGAAGGCGCGCCCGTCCGATTCACGTCTCCCAATCTCCCGGCAGATGCCGTCCTCATCCCCGCAACGGGCCAGTTCCTGTGGACCCCTTCCTACTCACAGCACGGCGACTACAACCTCGTCTTCGAGGCCAGCGATGGCGTCACCGTGAGTCGCCAGGAAGTACTCGTCACGGTTCTGAACGTGAACGGGCCCGTCCGCTTCGTTCCGCTCGACACCCTGGTCATCCCCGAAGGCCAACCGCTCTCCGTCCGCGTTCTCGCCATCGATCCCAATGTCCCAGGCACCACCAATACCCCGTCCATCGGCGGCGAGGATCCCGCCGCGGTCCTTCAATCCACTCTGACTTATTCGGTCACCAATCTCCCCAACGGCGCCACCTACGACCCGGTCACCCACCTGCTCACCTGGCGGCCCTCGTTCGCCCAGGCCGGTTCGTACACCCTCAATTTCTCAGTCGCCAATGACGGCGACGGAACCGCCACACCGTCCCGCGCCGAAATGTCCGTGCGCATTCAGGTCGTCGACACCAATGGCACCCCCGAACTCGATCCCATCTCCAACCAGTTCGTCGACGTCGGCAACTCTCTCACCGTTCCCATCCGCGCTGTCGATCCCGACGCCGGACCGCTCCGCCTTGCCGTCGACGGATTGCCCGCCTTCGCCACCCTGATGGACAATGGCAATGGCACCGGCTCCCTCCAGGTTCAACCGGTCCCCGGCGATCGCGGCAATTACACGCTCACGATCCGAGCCACGGATAACGGCAACGGAATCCCTGCCGCCGCCCTCACGGGAACCACGTCCTTCATCCTTTCCGTCCGCGCCGCCAACGAACCGCCCGTCCTTCTTCCCGTCGGCGACAAAGTCGCCCTCATCGGGGAACCCCTCGTCTTCACCATCCGCGTCTCCGATCCCGATCAGGATCCTCTCAACTACGCCGCGGACAATCTTCCCGCCGGCGCCGCCTTCGCCGGAACCACGGTCTACGGCACCGCGCGCTTCACCTGGACTCCCACCGCCGACGACGCCGGGACGCACACTATCACCGTGCGCGTCTCCGACAGCGGCAACAACGGAGCCACCGCCGCTGCCGTGGACAGCGAGACGCTTCGAATCGTGGTTCGCGCCGCCAACCAGGCCCCGATCCTGACCGCGATCGGCAGTCGCACCTCCAACCAGGCCGATCCCATTACGTTCCCCGTTTTGGCCTCCGATCCTGACGGCGATTCCCTCCGCTACACCGCCGACAATCTCCCGAATGGTGCCCAACTCGATGCCGTGACCGGAGTGTTCTCCTGGACCCCAGACTTCACCCAATCCGGTGAGTTTGTGGTCTCGTTCGGCGCCACCGACGGGAATCGTTCCACCACCGAGTCCGTGACGTTCCGAATCAACCGGGTCAATCGCGCGCCGTTCATCGCGACACCCGCTCCCGCGCTCGGCCAGGAGGGCCTTCGCCTCGCGTTCACGATCGCCGGTGGGGATCTCGACGACGATCCGCTCATATACTTCGCCGAATCCCTTCCCACGGGCGCCACCTTCGATCCCGGGTCCCGCCTCTTCTCCTGGACCCCCGGATACGATCAATCCGGCGTCTACGAGATTCCCTTCACCGCCCAGGATTCCTCGGGCGCTCGCGGTTCCGCCACCGCCCTCGTCCAGATTCTCAACGTCAATCGGCCGCCCTCCTTCCCCGCCCCCGCCGCCCATCAAGTCCTCGCCGGACAACCGTTCTCATGGCCCGTCGCCGCCACCGATCCGGACGGCAACACGCTCGCCTTCACCCTGGGCGCGCGCCCCGCGGGAATGGTCTTCGATGCCGACTTCGGACTCCTGACTTGGACGCCGGTGGGCGCCCAGGCCGGCCGGTATGACCTGCCCATCACGGTCTCCGACGGCCTCGCCTCCGTCACCCAGGTGCTGACGATCGTCGTCAATACCACCCCCGTGCCTCCCGCCGGTCGCGTCGACGTGACCCCCAGCTTCCCCATCGTCCCTGGCGCGACCGTCACCCTCCAGGTGAGCGCCTCCGGCATCGCCCCCATCCAATCCCTCAGCCTCTCCGTCAACGGCCAGACCCGCACGCTGGATGGCTTCGGGCGGTTCACCTTCCAACCGCCCGCACCCGGCATCTACTCGGTCGCCGCGTCCGCCACCGACGCCGATGGTTTCACGTCCACGGTCGTCAGCGAAATTCTCGTGCGCGACCCCGCCGACCGCGCAGCACCCGCCACGGGCATCAGCGGAGTGGCCTTTGGTTCCATTCTGTCCAGCCCCGTCACGGTCTCCGGCAGCGTTCAGGACACCAATCTGGATCGTTGGACCCTCGAGATGTCGAACCTGGATGGTTCCAACGCGGTGGAACTTGCTACCGGTCGAGCCGCCGTCGAGGGACCGCTCGCAACCATCGGCCCCGGC
>JBBQIU010000413.1:0-4168 GCA_038325245.1 Verrucomicrobiota bacterium | reverse complement strand
AGTCTTGGAAGGACGGGGACCCACGACAAATCACCTGTCCCTTTGTCATCTGTCCCTTTGACATCACCGTCGGAGGAACCGGGCCTCTCTCGTTTCGTTCTCTGCGCTCTCTGCGTTCCCTGCGGCCTCAGTCCAAACGGGAATGCCAACAAACCCATGAGAACGCGACGGACTTGAGCGCCGGACCGGGAGGGATCTGCCACAAAGAACGCAGGGAACGCAGAGACTTGGAAGGACGGGATCGCCTACCCAGGTCCACGCATCCCCCCGAAAGAGAGATAAATCACCTGTCCCTTTGTGGCGGTCCCTCGAGCCGGGCACCCTCCCGGCGACCCACGACAAATCACCTGTCCCTTTGACATCACCGTCGGAGGAACCGGGCCTCTCTCGTTTCGTTCTCTGCGCTCTCTGCGTTCCCTGTGGCCTAAGTCCAAACGGGCAAGCCTCCAGGCCTACGTGAATGCGACGGACCCGAGCGCCGGACGGGGGGGATTTGCCACAAAGAACGCAGGGAACGCAGAGACTTGGAAGGACGAGATCGCCTTCCCAGGTGCGCCCATCCCCCGAAGGGCGAAAAAACGGGCGAGGCGTACTCCTGGGAATCCATCATCCCCTTCCTCCGCAATCGGTTATCCGTATTGAAGGACGCGTCCTGTCAGGACGCCTGTTTCCCGAGGACTTCCAAGGCCTGGCGGCGGGTGTCGGCGTCCTGGGTCTGCGTGGAGATCTTCTCCAAAAGCGGGCGTGCCGTCGCGCGGTCTTCGGCGGTGGTCATACCCTTGATCGCCCGAAGGGTGGCGAGTTCCGCCTCGTGCCGGACCGCGGGGTCGTCGAGGTACGGTTTCAGCATGCGGAGACCTTCCGCACAATTCAGGTCTCCGAGGCCGGAGAGGATGATCTTCTTCTCATCCGGCTGGTTCCGGAGGGCCGAATTGGCTTCAGAAAGCCAGGTCACGGACTCGGCGGGAGGGCGCCGGGGTGACTTGGAATCTGACGGCGCTGCCTGGTCCCCTGCCCAGAGGGTCGAAAGCGTGACAATGCCACGGAGTGCGAGGTTTCGATGCACGTCGTTGGCCGTGGT
Organism: Verrucomicrobiota bacterium; assembly: GCA_038325245.1. Taxonomy (GTDB): domain Bacteria; phylum Verrucomicrobiota; class Verrucomicrobiia; order Limisphaerales; family CAIMTB01; genus CAIMTB01. The sequence goes on along the minus strand of JBBQIU010000413.1, from coordinate 3,087 downwards.
CTTGAAGATCCTGAGCAACGTGGGCACGGGGCTGGAATCGGGCCAGTTCACAAGGAGACGAAGCGCCGTGTCACGGGTTTCGGGCAGGGGATCCTCGCACGCCGCCGCAATGGCACGGGAGCCGGCAGGATCGCCCAGCATGGCCATGACCTGGAGCAGCGAGGCTCGTGCTGACGGCAACTCGATTTCACGGAAGGCGGCGGCAAGCGGCGCGCTCCGGGAGGAGGCATCCGCCTGTTTGAGACAGATTCCGTACACCGAGCGTTCGGCACGATCGCGGACGGACGTATCGGTCCGGCTGACCGCAACCCGGATGACTTGGGGAAGTTCTGCCACGGTGGCGACCGCCGCGAGGGCGTCGAACGCGGCTTTGCTGACAATCGGGTCCGGATCGCTGGCCTGCCTCAACAACGCGGTTGTGGCGCCCTGGGCATTCCGATAACCGAGGATGCTGGAAAGGCGTGCGCGGGTGGATGGGCTCGACTGAGGTAGGGCCGTGAGTATGGCCGCATCGGTCCCGGCATCCGCCAATCGGCTCAAACTGGCGACCGCGGCTTCCACCTCGGGCGATGTATCGCTGCCCGATCCAGGGGCGTCGAGGCTGCGAAGGAGAATCGGAATGCTGTAAGGGGTTCCCAAGGTGCCAAGGGCCTCGAGCGCTGCGATGCGGACGGCCGGCGATGTCGATACGGCGAGCCGTTCCACCGCGCCGGAGACCCCTAAATCCGCGCGGTCGCTGAGAGCGCCAAGGATGAGGACCTGGACCGGGTTGGACGCCCTGCCCAATTCCGCAGCGAGCGCCTGGGCGACGGCGGCTCCCGGGAGTTCGCGGGCCACCCGGGCGGCGAGTTGGGAGAAGGTGGGATCGCTCGAACGGAACTGTTCCAGCAACAAGGGGATACCACGGTCTTGGGCGGCAAGAATGGCGCCCCGGGTCGCCGCGAGCCGTAGCGGGAGGGGGACTTCCGCAGAACGCGCACTTTCGAACAACGCAAGAGCGCTTGGAGCGTCGCCGCGCTTGTGCATCGCTTCAGCCGCAAGCAGGCAACCTTCCGCCGCAGCGGTCCAAAGGGCCGCAGGGCCGGTCTTCAGCGTCTGAGTGACGGCCGCCGTGGCGGGAGGGCTGGCGATGCGTCCCAACGCCAGCAAGCTTTCCGGGGCGGCTCCCTTGGAGGGATCCAGCGCCAGGGCAATCAGGGCCTCGACGGACTGGGGATCCCGCCGAACCCCAAGGGAATTGACCACCCCGACGAGAAAGCCCCCTCGGAGATTGGGAAGGGCGGATCGGAGGGCAGTCGCGGCGGCGGGATCCGGATGCACCTCGAGGCCATTCCGGGCATGCACGGCGAGTTGCGGGTGGTCAAGCAGTGCCGCGAAGGCAGGGATGGCATCGGAACCCCCGATCAGGGCGAGGTTCTGACAGGCGAGGACCCTCTGGGCAATGGGGGCCTCGGCAGTGTTGAGGGTGGCGAGCAATGCCGGGCCGTCGGACGGGCTGGCAAGGCCGGACGGACGCGGAGACGCCGCCGGAGCCGGAGCCGAAACGGTCATTAGGATCGCGGCGAGGGCGACGATCCAGCCGCGGATTCCGGTGTCCGCGGCGGCGGTGCGGGGGCTCATCGGGCGGGTGAAGTCGTGGGCGGTGCCTTGAAGGCTTTTCATGGCTTCTCTTGGGGATAAATCGAAATGGAAGACGCGAGTCCGGAATCGGGTGATGGGAGGTTTTTCGTGCTTTTCAGATGTGCCATGGCTCGCGCATTGCTCGGTCCCGCATGCGGTTGGCTTCGTCGTCGCCTGGGAATTCCTCCTTGATCGGGTCGTATTTCACGGCGCGCCCGAGCATCCAGGCGTTCGCGGCAGCGTGGGAGGCCAGGTGGGAATGGCGCATGACGGAACTATTGCAGTGGGTGAGGCCGCGGGATTTGACGCAGTCGAGGAAGTCGCGGGTGTGGGTGGACGCGTTGGTGCCGGCCATCTGGGCGAACTGCTTCATGCCCGACTTGAGGGCCTCCGGCTGCGTGATGATCTGGCCGGTGTCGCCGGTTTCCACCCAGCCTTCGTCGCCGATGAAGCGGACGGGGCAGGTGCCTGTGGAGGTGCGATAGTGGGGGGCGCGATTGCCGAACGGGGTTTCGAGGAAGTCAATGATAAGCTTCACGCCATTGGCGTAGCGGGCGTTGATTCCAGAGGGCGTTGGCTCGAACTCGACCGGGCCGGTGAGGTCGGCGTCGTTCGCCCATTGGCAGAGGTCGACCGTGTGCGCTGCCCAATCGAGGATGGCGGCGCCGGAATCAAAATCGTAATGGCCGCGCCAGTTGCCGTTGACGTAGGCCTTGTTGTACGGACGCCACGGAGAGGGTCCGAGCCAGCGGTCCCAGTCGCATTCCTCCTTGGAGGGTTCGGGTTCAGCGGGCAACCACTCATAGCTGACGCGGGGGCGATAGCACGAGGCGTGCATGGTGTGGAGTTTGCCGAGCCGGCCACTCTGGGCGAGGTGGTTGGCGAACTGGAAATTCGGGACGCTGCGACGTTGGGTGCCTGCCTGAAAAACGCGACCGTAGCGACGGATGGTGTCATCGAGTGCCTGACATTGTCCCATGGTGAGGCCGCAGGGCTTCTCGGCGTAGACATCCTTGCCGGCCTTGGCGGCGAGAATAGAACCGAGCGCGTGCCAGTGATCGCCCGTGGCAATGAGAACGGCGTCAATGTCGGGTCGCGCGAGAAGTTCGAACATGTCGCGAATCATCACGCAATCGCTGTTGCCGTAGCGCGTGTCCGCCATCTTCTTGACCGATTCGCGTCGCGAACGCTGGACGTCGCAGATGGCGACAAACTGAACGTCCTTCTCGGCGAGCATACATTCCAGGACATGGCGACCTCGGGGGCCAATTCCGATGGCGCCCAGGACGATGCGCTCTGAAGGAGCTACTTCGCCATCGCGGCCAAGGGCTTTAGCTGGGATGAAAGTTGGGCACCCAGCCGCTAGGAAACCGCCCGCGGCGAGGGACCGTCCGAGGAAACCGCGTCGCGTCAGCCTGGCGGTGGGACGCTTTGGGGTCGTCGCACCTGGCGTGCCGGGGAAGGGGG
>JBBQIU010000412.1:0-4171 GCA_038325245.1 Verrucomicrobiota bacterium | reverse complement strand
ATTTCGGAGCCTTCGCATTGAAGGAGGATTCGCCCGCGGCGGGGATGGACATGGCGCACCTGGTTCACCAGCACGCCGTTGAGTGAGAAGCGGAGGGTGTCGTCCCGGGCCTCGCATTCGAGGACGTTCCATTCGCCGGTGGGACGTTCGAGATCGCGGGGTCCGCGGAAGTCGAGGAGGTCCTGCCATCGGGATGCCTTGGCGAACCAGTTGAGGCGGCCCCAGCGTTCGAGGGTCTGTTCGCGGCCGCCCCGAAGCCACGTGTACCAGCCGTCGCCGTCCTGTTCGGGCGCCACGTCGGCAGTCACGCGCGGATGGATGAGCGTTCCGTCGGCGGCGGTTCCGCGGATGAGGAGCAGATCGCCGGTGGCGCCCTGGAAGACATTGCACTCAAGGGCGGCCATGAAGGCGCCTTTTCCATCATGGCTGTTGCCGTCGGGACCCGTGGCGTGGAGGAAGATTCCGGAATCGCGGGCACGCCCGATCCGATCGCCCCAGTGGGTGTTTCGGTTGCCCCATCTCCATTCCACAACGAGCCGGTAGTTCTCGAATTCGCGCTCGGTGGCGAGGTAACCGAGGCCATCGCCGGAGATCCGGATCATGCGGTTGGTGACGGTGAAGACCCCGCGGGGATCGTCCCGTCGAGTGTCGACGAGCCACGTGTGCCAGCCCTGGAGGTCGCGGCCGTTGAACAGGAACTCCGGTTCCGCCGCACGGAGGGGCGTTGCGTGGGTGACAAGGAGGAGCGCCAGGGCGACCGCCGCCACCGTCGCGACGACGGAAGGATTTGCCACGGAGGCACGAATGGCACGGATGGCATGGAGCCTGAACGATCCGGTTCTGACGCACGCGAAGACGCGAAGACACGAAGCAAGGGAGGGCGGACCTGGAACTCTGTCTCCTCCCACTCGGATTCTTGGGTTTCTCATGCTTCGGGCTCCGTGCTCTCGATGCCTCCGTGGCTGCCATTCATCCATTCGTTCAGCGCCACTGCGCTTTCGTGGCATGCGGAACGGCGGGCATGTCCCAGGCCAGCAAATTCAATTCCGGGACGTACTCGGCGCGGATGGACTTGCCATCCACACGGACGGCGAAGTCGCGGGTGACGCATCGGAGGACGATGCGCCAGATTTGCGTGGAACCGTCATAAGGGCCGTCGGCGGCGCCCACCTCAAGCCGGCCGCCCCGGCGATCGGAGAAGGAGCGGAACGTCCGGCGTTGGAAGAATCCGGTGGTGAAGGCCTGGGTCAGGCCGTCGTCGTCGTAGAACTCGAGAGTGCCTTCGTCGCGGGGCCAGATGTGGAGCACAACGGTCTTGGGTTCGCGCGGTCCGATGAAGGGTCGGACCTGGGTCATGGGAAGGATCGTGCCGGCCTTGATGAGCAGGGGAATCCGTTCCAGAGGGGCAGGTCGGAGGACGTGGACGCCGCCGGGGAAGAGTTCGCCGGTCCAGAAATCGAACCATTCGCCGCGGGGAAGGTACACGCTGCGGGCGACTCTTCCCTGCCGCAGGATGGGGGCGACGAGAAGGCTTTCGCCGAGGAGGAACTGATCCGAGCACGCCACGGCGACGGGGTCATTGGCGTGATGCCAGAGCATGGGGCGCATGATGGGAGCGCCGGTGCGGGCCGCGTGGTTGAGCAGCCCGTACAGGTAGGGAATGAGTTGATAGCGGAGATGGAGGGAGGCGCGTGCGATCTCCTCGATGTCGGGTCCGAACGCCCAGGGTTCCTGGTCGAGGGTCTCGACGTTGGAGTGGTTTCGCAGGAACGGGGTGAATACCGCCATCTGGAGCCAGCGCACGAACAACTCGGGGGTGGGGTTGTCGAGAAAGCCGGCGACATCCGAACCGACGAAGGGAACGCCGCTCAGCCCGAGGTTGAGCAGCATCTGGAGGGAATCCGATAGATGCTCCCAGCACGCTGAGTTGTCGCCCGTCCACAACACAGCATGGCGTTGGATCCCAGCGTAACCGGCACGTGTGATGACGAACGGGCGCGGGGTCCGGGCTGGACTGCCGTCCGTCGACGCCGTGCCTGCCCTGCGACCGGCGCGGAGCATTCCCTCCTGAGAGGCGCGGGCCATCTGCATGCCGTAGACGTTGTGAACCTGATGGTGGCGTCGAAGGCCGTGATCGGTCCGGTGCCGCGCCGCGGGGTCGAGCGTCCTGTCGGGGCGCGCAAAGTTCGCGGGTTCGTTCATGTCGTTCCAGATGCCGGCGACACCCGCCTTGAGAAGGGCGGCTTGCTCCGTGCCCCACCATTCGCGGACCTGTGCGCGGAGAAAGTCGGGAAAACGGGAGCGCCCGGGCCAGACTTCGCCGAGGAAGTCGGACTTGCCGGAGGGATCCCTGACGAAGGCGTCGATCCGGCGGCCGCGCCGGAGCACATCGAAGCGGGGGGAGTCCTTGACGCCCGGATTGACGATGGTGACGACCTTGAAGCCCTGGCGCGCGAGGCGGGCTGTCATCTCGGCAGGCCTGGGGAAGGTCTTGCCAAAGGTGAACACCCGGTGGCCGTCCATGTGGTGAATGTCGCAATAGAGGACGTCGCAGGGCAGTTGGCGGCGTCGGAACTCGCGGGCGACGGATTCAAGGCTTCGACGGGACTCGTAGCTGTAGCGGGACTGGTGGTAGCCGAGGGCCCAACGGGGCGGCATGGGCATGCGGCCGGTGAGTTCGGTATAGCGTTCGAGGACCCGGCTGATCGTGGGACCGATGAACAGGTAAAGGTCGATGGAACCGGAGGCGGTGGACATCTGCCACCGATCCCGCTGCGTCTGACCGAGGTCCCAGGTTTGTCGGGCGGGATTGTCCCAAAAGAGGCCTGCGACCCGACCGTCGCGGAAGGAAAGGGCGAAAGGGATGGAGACATACAGGCGGCGCAGTCCCGGGTGGATGGCGGGGGCGTGACCGAGCACGTCGCTGTTCCAGAATTCGCGGATGAGGCCGCGTTTATTGAAGGTGGCTGTGGTTTCCCCGAGACCGAAGAATGCCTCCCGTTCCGCGAGCGCCAGGGTGAGCCGGGCTTCGTTTCCCGCAAATCCAGCGGCTCCTGCCGGGGCGCAGAATACTTCGAGATTGTGCCGGTCCGTGACGCGCCAGGCGCCGGAATCGAGGTCGATGCGGATTTGGGCGGCGTCGGTCCGGAGAGTGGTGTGTTTCGCTCGACGTTCCACGCGCGAGGGCGGGGTTGGCCATTCGGTCTTGATAACCGCCCACGAGGGTTCGGGACGAACGCCGAAGGGAACCATCCGCAGGTGAAAGAGGTCCTCGGAAAGCGCGCGGACATCCAGGGAAGAGGTGCGGGAGCGTAAGGATAACCCGGGGCCGTCGGATTGGATGGCGGTCAGATTCTGGAGAGGGACGAACGCAGGCGTCCGGGGTTTCTTCACGGGGGAAGCCAACGGCAAGGGGGATTGGCGGGGCAAGGGGATTGCTCGTGGGCCTGGCTGGGCTCAGTTGACCCGTTGATCGGTTGGGAAGGGGCCGACGTGGAGAGGGCTTCGGCCTTGATGGCAGGCGTGAGGCCTTCCGTTACGAACGGGCGTTTCAGGGAGTTCTCGAGGCGGGTTTCCGAAAGGCCCGGAGGGCCGGAGACTCCGTAGCCCACGGCGCGAGCCGTGGGATCTGGCGCCCTTCGGATCGAGCCCCGGAGGGGCGGAAGAAGGGGGTTGTCTGATCGCCCCTCCGGGGCTCGGAACATAATTCTCGACGTCGTTTCCACGGCTTGCGCCGTGGGCTAAGGCTCTAGCGCCACTCCGTGGCTTGATGAAGGAAGTGCCTCGAAATCAACGGGCGAATTCACGGTTCATGGGTAGCAACGTTTTCCAAGAATTGGACACGCATTGGGGCCATGAACCGGGGGGAGAGCCCTCACCCGGTTCCGCATGCGCGGAACCACCCTCTCCCACCTGCGCTTCGCTCCGGCGGAAGAGGTTGTAGCGCAGGTTGCCCAACCTGCTGTGTCGCAGGCAGCCCTGCCTGCGGGTCCGGTTGCGGTAGAGGTTGCGCCTGCCGGTTGGGCAACCGGCGGCACGGCAGACAGGGCTGTCTTCGCTACGGCGCGGAGGTCCAGCGAGATGCCGTGGTCTCGGTTCATGGGTAGCGGCCACGGTTCGCGAACGGCGCATTGGGACCATGAACCGAGAAATCGCAAATCCTTGGAAATCA
>JBBQIU010000411.1:0-4196 GCA_038325245.1 Verrucomicrobiota bacterium | reverse complement strand
TTCTTCCCGGCGGAACAGAACCGGCGACTCCTGTTCAACGCGGACGGGACGCCGACACCCCGGGCGCAGTCCATCCTGGGACACACGCCGATGAATCGATTTGGGGAAGCCCGGGAATTGGTGGGGGCGTCCGTCTTTCTGGCCAGTTCCCGCGCCAGCGGGTTTGTCACCGGAACGGATATCGTGGTGGACGGGGGATTCCTTTCGCAGACGATCTGACGTTATGAAACGGAGCGTTGCGGAGTGGATGGCCCAAAGTGGAGTGAAGTTCGGAACCAGCGGGGCGCGGGGGTTGGCTGACGAGATGACGGATCTCGTTTGCTACGCGTATGCCAGGGGATTTCTCCAGTACCTGCAGGCTGTCGGCGAACTCACGGCTCCCGGGACGGGAGTGGTGGTCGGAGGCGATTTGCGGCCTAGCAGCGGCCGGATCATGGCGGCGGTGTTCCGGGCCATCGCGGACTTGGGCTACAAGCCGGTCAATGGCGGAAAGGTCCCCACTCCCGCGGTGGCCCTGCTGGGGTTGGAGCGGGGAATGCCGGCCATCATGGTGACGGGCAGCCACATCCCGGAGGATCGGAACGGGATCAAGTTCAACAAGATTGCTGGCGAGATCCTGAAGGACGACGAACCGGGAATAATGGCGCAGGTGGTCGAGTGGGACGACGCGCAGTTCGACGATCAGGGAGGTTTTCGTGATAAAGGCGGGGACATGCCACCGTTGGAGCATGCGGCGCGAGAGGGTTATGTACGCCGGTACCTGGACGCCTTCCCCGACGCACCACTCTCGGGGTTGCGTATCGGGGTGTACCAGCACTCGGCAGTCGGACGTGACGTGATCGTGGAGATCCTTTCGGGGCTGGGCGCAGAGGTGGTTGCCCTGGGGAGGTCAGAGCGGTTTATCCCGGTGGATACGGAGGCGATCCGACCCGAGGACGCGGAACTGGCCCGCGAATGGGCCGCCAGGGAACCCTTCGACGCCCTGGTCTCGGCCGACGGGGACAGTGACCGGCCCCTGGTGAGTGATGCCCATGGCGAGTGGCTGCGGGGCGATGTCGCTGGAGTTCTATGCGCGCGCTTCCTGGAGGCGGATTCCGTCACGACGCCGGTCAGTTCCAACACGGTGGTAGAGAAATGCGGTTGGTTTCCCGAGGTGCTTCGGACGCGCATCGGCTCGCCGTATGTCGTGGCCTCAATGATCGAGGCGGGTCGGAGAGGTCGGCGGCGGGTGGTGGGTTACGAAGCGAATGGCGGCTTTCTGATCCATTCGGATCTCGCGCCATCTGGGCGGCCTCTTCGGGCGCTTCCGACTCGCGATGCCGTCATCGTGATGCTGGCCGTCCTCCTGCTGGCGCGGCGGGAGCAGAAGAGTGTGGCGCAATTGGTCGCGTCCCTGCCGGCGCGTTACACGGCCAGCGACCGGCTCAAGGACTTCGCGACGGAACGGAGCCGCGCTATTCTCGAACGGTTTTCGGGAACGGACGAGCGGCGCGCCTTGGCGGCGTTGGATTCGGTTTTCGGCGGGTTGACGGGGAGCGACGCCGTCACCGTCGATCGGACGGACGGGGTGCGCGTCACGTTTTCGAACGGGGAGATCCTGCATCTGCGACCGTCGGGGAACGCGCCGGAATTCCGCTGTTACACGGAGGCCGAGACCCCGTCGCGGGCGTTGGAACTGTGTGACGGGGCCCTGGATCTGTTGCGGCGGATGCCGGGCGTTCAAGGCGTGACACGCATGGCCCGCGAATAGACTTCCCGCACCGCGGCTCGCCAATGCGCCAGGTCGGCCATAAACGGGGCGGCCTCCGAATACCCGCAACGGACGGCGACGCGGTAAAGCGGCGCCGGGTCTTCGGGAAGGACTGCTTCTCCTTCGAAACTCCAGCGCCGAAGGATGGACTCCATCCGCCGCAACCGGCGGAAGTTCTCAATCAAGGGTTGGGCGTCTGCTGGGGGAAGGGAGCCGGCATCCCGGGCACGGACGAGGGACGCCAACGTGTTGGGTTCGAACCATCCACCATCGAGAGCGAGCACCTGGGCAAGGAACTCGGCATCCATCAGCCCGCCGACTCCCGTCTTGAAGGCCAGGGCATCCAGGCCCGCCGGGGTCCGTTCCCGCTCGATCCGAAGGCGCATGCGCGCGATGTCGGCTTTCCAACCCGGCGTCAACGCCGCGAGAGGTTCCGAAGGATGAAGGAAATCGGTGAGTCGCCGCGCAAGATCGGTGAAATCACGACCGGTGGCCGGATCCCCGGCGACGGCGCGAACCCGGGTCAGGGCTTGGATCTCCCAGAGCATCGCCCGCTGCCGATAGTAGTCTTCGTACGACTTCAGAACATTGACGAGCAGTCCCTTTTCACCGTCCGGACGAAGCCGTGCATCAAGCTCGAATACGGCGCCGTGCTCCGTTCGCGTGGTGAGAAGGTCGACGACCTGCCCGGCCATCTTCTGAAGGCGGGCGAGATCCTGGGTCTTGTTGGGCGCGACAAAAAGAACGTCAAGGTCGGAGCCGTAGACGAGTTCCGATCCGCCAAACTTTCCGAGAGCAATCACGGCGAAGGGCGGATGGCGAAGCCGGTTCTTACGTGTGACAACCTGCAGGGCGTACTCCAGGCAGGCTTCGGCAAGGGACGTGAGCTCCCGATTGGCGGCGTCGAAGTCGACGAGACCGAGGATGTCGCGGAGGCCGAGCCGCATGAATTCGGTCTGAAAATAGCGACGGAGCCACACGTGCTGGTCGTGATCGGAGAGCCCGTGGCGGAGGTCGGCCAGAGTCTGGGCCGCCGTCTTCTGACGGCGCAGATGCCCGCCTCCTTCGAGTTCATCGACGAGGTCGGGCTCTCGGATGGCGAGCTCGGCCAGGAACTCGGAGCGATCGAACAGCTTGATCAAATGGTCGAAGAGGATTGGGCGCGCGGTCCAAAGCTCGTAGAGCGACGATCGGGCGCCGTAGGCGGTGATGTAACTGTCGAGACGGGCAAGGACCCGGTCGGGGTCGGACAAGACGAATTGAGGCGGGGCACCGGAGTTCGCGATGGTTTCGGCGGCTTCCGGAGTGGGTGATTGGGGCGCGACATCATCAGGGCAAAGCTCGAGCAGGCGCGGGATGAGGCCCCGCCCGAGTTCCCGGGTGCGTGGGGAGACGTGGACGAAGCCGGGACCTTCGACCAGTGCCCGGACGAGGCGCAGGCCCTTGTCCGGATCCCGGAAGCGATGACGGGCCATGAGGCTCTTCCATGCCGCGGCATCCTGGTCGAATCCGCCCGGAATCGAAGCATCCCCGGGGGCGCCCGCGCGGGACCCAGGCTTCCCGAAGATGCGATCGTAGATGGTCCGAACGCGCTTCATCTGAGCGGTGAGCGCCTTCTGGAAGGGCGCCGTGGCCTCGAAACCCATGAGGCGCGCCATGCGCCCGAGGTCGGGTTCACCCAGCGGCAGGGTGTGGGTCTGCCGCTGTTCGTCCATCTGGAGGCGATGCTCGATATCGCGCAAGAACGGATACGCCGCCGCGAGGGACCTGGCGTCGGCGTCGGGAAGCAGTTGGTAACCCACCAGCTTCGGGAGGCCGTCGAGGGTGTGAGGGGTCTGGAGGAACGGATTCTTTCCGCCGTGAAGCACCTGGTGGGATTGCACGATGAACTCGATCTCCCGGATGCCCCCACGGCCGAGCTTGACGTTGCGGTCGAGTTCCCCCGCGCGGACAACCTCCAACTCGATGCGCGTCTTCATCTCCGCCATTTCGCGGAAAATCCCCTCGCTCAGCGAACGTGGGTATCGGTAAGGCTGGATCCGTTCGAGGAATTCACCGGCGAGGGTTGCGTCGCCTGCCACACCTCGGGCCTTGAGCAGCATCATGCGCTCCCAGGTCTGACCCCATTCCGCATAGAAGTTCTCGTAACTATCCAGGGAGCGGGCCAGCGGCCCGGAGTCGCCCTCGGGCCGGAGGCGCATGTCGATGCGCAGGCCACCCGCATCGATGCCCCGGCCCGTCGACCCCTTGATGAACGCTTCACACAGGCGTTTGAAGAACACGTGGTTCGCGGGTCCCTTGCCGGCGGTTGATTTTCCCTTGGGACGGTCTTGAAACGTGAAGCCCTCGTCCGAGTAGACAAAGAGCAGGTCGACGTCCGAACTGTAGTTCAATTCCTGGCCACCCAACTTCCCCATGCCAAGGACAGCGAACGTGGTGGGCTGCC
>JBBQIU010000410.1:0-4205 GCA_038325245.1 Verrucomicrobiota bacterium | reverse complement strand
CAATGGCGTCGACAAAGCCGGCCACGAACCCCGTCGCAAACAACCAGGGCCATAACCAGGGCGATACCACGCCCCCGTCCTATCCCGGCCCGACCTTGAGCAAAACAAAATCCTGTCCCCGCGGATCACCGGGCACTGGCCACCTTCGTCGCACCCAGGTCGAGGCAGGTCACCAAACCGTCCCCGTTCCGAATGAAGAGACGCCCATTCGCCAGCACCGGCACCGTCCAAAACAACCCGCCGCTCACCTGCGCGCGCGTCTCCGGCTTGAATCCCGCTGGACTCGCCTCACCGATCATCAACTCCCCCTTCTCGCTGATCACGATCAGTTGACCGTCCGCCGCCGTCAGCGCGCCATGGCTCGTGGCCGGGAACGTCCATTTCACCGCGCCGCTGCCCACATCCACGCAACGGAGCTGCGCCTTGCCCGTGTTGCCGTCGATGGCATACAGGTGGCCGCCGATCAACACGGCGGCATTGAACTGGCTTCGGACATTCTTGTTCTCCCAGATCACCTTCGGCCGCCCGCCCTGCACGTTAAGAAGTGCCCCGCCGCGTTCGTACCCGGACGCAATGAAGATCCGATCCGGGCCAACGAGGATGGGGTCCGCCGCGTTCACGTCATGGCTCGTCTCCCAAGGATGGGACCACACTTTCACGCCCGTCTCCGCCTTCACGGCCACGAGTTCCTTGGAGGCGAAGATCAGGTAAAGCCTCTGCCCGCCCTGCTCGAAGGGAAGCGGCGTGGAGTAACCGGACTCCGCACCTCCGGACTTCCAGATCAGATTTCCCGTCGACTTCTCGAACGCCGCCCCGTGGTTTCCCACGTTTACCACCGCCCGGTTCCCGTCGATGAGCACCGAACTCGCAAATCCCCATGTCGGAAGCTTCACCCCCAGGTCCTTCGCCAATTCCTTCTGCCAAGCCACCTTCCCGCTGGCCGCATCCAGGCAATAGAGGTGGCCGCGTCGGCTCAAGCCATACACCCGATCGCCATCGACCGTGGGCGTCCCACTGGTGCCGCCGCCGTAATACTTCGGATCCAGCGGATGCGGGTAGCTGTGTGTCCACGCCACCTTGCCCGTGGCCACGTCGAGCGCGTAGAGCGTGTCCTGCGTCTCGTCGTTGCCCAGCGTGTACGCTCTTCCTCCGGCAACCGAGACTGCCGAGAACCCCTTGCCCACCCTCGCCGTCCACAAGACTTTCGGGCCGTCCGCGGTAAACGTGGTGGTCCATCCCTTTTCCGCCGAGATCCCGGTCCGTTGAGGTCCCCGCCAATGGGGCCAATCGGCAGACCACGCCAGCACGGGAATTCCGGTGAGGAGCGCGACCATCGCCCTGCGACGTGTGGCACCCGGGGAACGGAGCGAGAATACCTTCATGAGGATACGGTGTTGAATCGGCGGGAAAAACTAGCCGGAGCACAACCCTTGTCAACCGACCCACCCGAAAGCGCAGCAGCTAGGTCGCTAGGACGGCAATTGCCGATGAACACGGAGATCGTTAGGGTCGATGCCGCGCCTTCCACCCATCCACCCATCCAGCCACCTCACTCCAATCTTTCTTATGCGCTCGAATGAACGATTTCACACGGCGACAGCTTCTGGCCTTCTCGCGGGACTGGCCGTGCTGTTGAGCGGTTGCGCCGAATGCACCCAGGTCATCCTGGGAAAGGGCGATCTCTCGAACATGCGGCCGCCCTACGGGGAATGGCGGCCGGCCGGCGACGTGATGTTAAAGGCAAGTGATCCGACCAAGCTCGAGATCGTCCCGGGAACCGGGGTGATCGTGAACGGCGAGTCCGGCCGGACGGTGGACATTCTGACGACCGCCGAGTATGGCGACATGCGGGCCGAGTACGATTACCTGGTCACCAAGGGTTCCAATTCGGGTGTCTACTTCATGGGCCGTTACGAGGTGCAGATCTTCGACAGTTTTGGTGCGACGGATCTGAAGCATTCGGACAACGGCGGGATCTATGAACGTTGGGAGAACGACAAGGGGTTCGAAGGGCGGGCGCCACGGGTGAACGCCAGCAAGCCGCCCGGGGAATGGCAGCGCGCCGAGGTCGTGTTCCGCGCGCCGCGCTTCGACAAGGCCGGAAACAAGGTCGAGAACGCCCGGTTCAAGAAGGTCGTCCTGAATGGCGTGGTGGTTCAGGAGAACGTCGAGGTGACCGGTCCGACGCGGTCGGCGCGATACCAGGATGAGCAACCAGGAGGTCCGTTGATGGCGCAGGGAGACCACGGCCCGGTGGCCTTCCGGAACGTGAAAATCACCCCGTTGCACCTGCCTTGAGGCGGAACGATTCGTTTCGGATCATGGATTCGTGTTGATTGCAGGCATGTCGTCTTCCCTCCCGGAATTCCGGCAGACCATGACTTGGGAATTTAGCGCGAAACGGTCGAGAGTTCCGGTTTGGGGTTGGTCTCCAGTTGGAGATCCTTGAACCGGGCTTCCACCGGCCCATCGCCGGGAAGTCGAAGGGCGATCAGTCCTTGCCTGGCGCCCGACGGATCCTCGAAGTCCAGGCTAGCGCGCCCGTTGAGGGCCGTGCGAATGCGGCTTCCGACGGCGAGAATCTCGAGGATGTTCCAGGCGTCGGCGTTTGCGCCGGCCGGATTGGAATCCCTGCGCAGCGCCCCCCGGCCCCCCTCCTCTGTCAGCATGCCCCATGAATCCGGTGTGAATCCGATCCAATAACCGCGGACACCGCCGTCGGGTGCCGGTTCGGCGCGGAAAGCGACGCCTCCTGCGGAGTTGAGTGTCTTGAGGCGGAACTGAAGGACCAGTCGGAAGTCCCCGGCGATGAGATCGCTGCGGAGGTGGCGATTCTCTGCATTCACGCTGGAAGCCTTTGCGACGATTTCCCCATCGAAAACGTTCCAGGTCGATTCGTCGCCGTGCCAGAGGCTGAGGTCGGTGTCGTTGAAAAAGAGGCTGGAGGTGTCTGAAGTGGCGAGCATCGGGCTCTGGCCGGGGCGGCTGAGGTAGTAAATGAGGTCGCGAAACTCCTGGTCGGCGAGGGGGGCGACGAGCCCCTCGGGCATCATGGATAACTGGCTCCGTGCGGCCTCGAGGATGTCGCCGCGCGGCACGCGGACGGATTCATTGGCGGTGGCGATGAGCACAGAGCGGTCATCCTCCTGTTTGACGATGCCGGTGAGCACACGGCCGTCCTTCAGCTCCAGTGTGGACGCCTGGTATTCGTTCGGAATGACGGCGTTTGGGTCGATGATGTTCTGAAGCAGGTAATCGAGATCGCCGCGGTTGGAGCCGGTAAGGTCTGGGCCGACCTTGCCGCCGGTGTCGAAGAGCACATGGCATTGCTGGCAGACCTTGGCATAGGCGGCGCGCCCCCGAATGGCGTCGCCCGGCGTGGACCCGCCGGCGCGGAAGATGCGCTTGAAGCGTTCGATCTCGGCCTGCTTGTCCGCCGGCACATCGCGGAAGGCGCCGTAGGCCCGGGTGAGGGCGGCATCGACTTCGGCATCCTTGAGGTTTCGAAGTTGGCGAACGACTTCGGCGGTAAGGTCCTTGGGCGCGACCTCATGGGCGACGACGGCGGCGAGGAGCGCGCGCGCGTAGGCGGGTCGGGAGGCGAGTGTGTTGAGCGCATCGCGTCGTTCGGCGCCGGCGAAGGATGGGTAGGCGGCGAGCAGGGCCGCGGCGGTCGCGGGGTCGTCAAACGTTGCGAGGGCCCGGGCGGCGGCGCCACGGAGGGCCGTGTCCTGGAGGAGGTCCCGGAGCGTGGCGGGAAGCGTGGCGTCCCGGACGCCGACCAGGGAACGGAGCGCGTCCTGGCGGCTTACGGCCTCGGCATTGGGATTTCGGAGCGTATCGCGAAGGGAGTTGAGGGCGGATTGGGAGCCGAAGGTGAGGCCGAGCGAGGTGGCGAGCGCGCGGATTTCGGGGACTTCACTGCGGACGAGTCGGGCTTCGACGGCCTCCCAACCCTCGGGCATGGGGAGACGGGGACGGCCTTGGGTGGCATCGCGGAGGCCCCGGAGGATGTCGAGCTGGATCTGGGAATCGGAGGCGGAGCCGAGGATTCGAATCAGGGCGGGGAGGGCCTCGGCGGCGGGGCTGGTGCGAGGGGCGAACAGGGTGAGGGTGACGGCGAGAAAAAGGAGAAGACGAGGGAGGATCATGGGACGATTGGACGGATTGCGATCGGCGCTTCGGAACCATGAACTGCAGAACGA
>JBBQIU010000409.1:0-4208 GCA_038325245.1 Verrucomicrobiota bacterium | reverse complement strand
AGGTCTCGAAGGGTTCGCCGTCGCGCCGTGCCGGCCGCGGGCGTCGAATTTGTCCCGACGGAGGGGGCGGTGGTGGTCGGGGGGTTGGGGATGGCGGTG
This sequence comes from Verrucomicrobiota bacterium, assembly GCA_038325245.1. GTDB lineage: Bacteria > Verrucomicrobiota > Verrucomicrobiia > Limisphaerales > CAIMTB01 > CAIMTB01. Next base: position 4,109 of record JBBQIU010000409.1, on the reverse strand, counting down.
GGGGGCGCGCCCGTTCCAGAACCCGACGCAGTCGCCGAGGATCCCGGGGCGTTTGTCGGGGTCGCATCCGAAATCGCGCCGGTTGCGGGGGGCAAATTGGCCTGCGCCACTTGAACCGGCTTGCGAAGGCCCGTTCCGCTCCCGGCGCTGGCGCTCCCGCTGATGAGTGCACCGCCGCGCGCGAGATCCACCGGGCGCGATGGGGGCTGGAAGAGGGCGAGTTCCTCGCTTGAGTACGGTTCCGGCTTCGCTTCGAGCGTGGCGATTCGTGCCTCCAAGCCCTGGACCTTGCGATTCAACTCACCACCAAGGGCCTCCCCGCTGCGCTCGCGCCGGCGGAGTTCCGCCCGCGTCTCATCGAGAGCCCGCCGCAGGTCATCCCGCTCACGCTCCAGGCTCCGAACCCGGGCTGAGGACTCGACACCCGCGAGGTCCGTCGGAACGACTTCGGCGGTCTTGAGACTTGCGGGGGTGACCTTGATGGCCGTGAGCTTCTCCAACTCGCGCACCAGGGTGGCATTGTCGGTCCGTAATTCGCCGACCACCGTGCGCTGGTCTGCCAGATCGGATCGAAGCCGGGCTAGTTCGGTTCCCGGATCGGCAAGGCTTGATCCACTCCGGGCCTCGGTCAGTTCGCGTTTGAGCGTCTCGATCTCGCTTCGCAACGCCGCCGAAGGATCCGCCTTCTTGCCGAGGGATTCGACCCGCGCCGCCAGCTTCCGTCGTTCGCTTTGGAGATCGTTGTTTTCCCGGCGCAGCGTGGCCAATTCGGTCCGCGCAACGCCCAGTTGTTTCTCGAGCTCGAGAGCCTTGCCGGCGGTTTCGACGATCCGCTTATTCTCGGCCATCTGGTGCTCGAGGCTCGCTTTCAGGATCTCGTTTTCCTTCATGAGAAGGAGGTTTCGTTCCTGGGCTCTTGAAAGCTCAGCGGGATCGCTGGCCGCCGGTTTCGGGGCGAGCGCCTCCTTCAGCCGGGCCTCGAGGGTCACGCTCTCCCTTTCCAGGCGATTCCGAGCCGCCTCAAGGTTGTTCTGCGTGGACTGCAGAACCTCCACACGGTCCAGGGCCACGCGAAGATCGAGAGCCAACTGGGCGTTGCGTTCATCCGCCCGATTGGCCCGGACCATCGCCTGGTCAGCGCTTCGGACGGCGCGCTCGGCACGCTCCCGTTCCGCCGCCAGCGCCAGTGTCACATCCCTCGGTGACGCCCTGTCCACCGGCACGACCGCGTCGTTGTCCGCCGGGCGTGACGGGACCAGCGCCGGTTTGTCCACCGTCAGCAGCCCCACCTTTCCCGAGAGGTAATTCAGGCGGAACCTCACGATTTTTTCGTTCCACGACGGGTACGCCTTCGCGAAGCCTTGGAGATCCCGTCGAGCCGTCTGGAACCGATCCGCCGCATCCGAGCGCTGACCTGAGCGCTCCAGGGATTCCCCTTCCTGGATAAGGGTATAAATCTTCAGGAACTCCGCGTCCGGCGACTGCGCCCGGACCCCGAGCGCGACGCCGAAAAGCAGAAGCCATAACGCGACGCGTTTCATCGGTGGCACGCTAGCCGCCGTCCGCGACGCTTGGCAACCGGGGAAACGGAGCCCGGGGTGCATCGCCAAGACGCGCCCGTCGAGAATCAGAGGTCCAGAACCTGAAGGTGTTTGGCGAAAACCAGGTTCGTTCTCTGCGCTCTCTGCGTTCCCTGTGCCCAAAGTCCAAACGGGCAGGCCTCCAGGCCCACGTGAATGCGGCGGACATGAGCGCCGGACGGGGAGGGATTTCCCACAAAGAACGCCGGGAACGCAGAGACTTGGAAGGACGGGATCGCCTTCGCAGGTCCACCCATCCCCATGAAGGGCGAAAAAACGGGCGAGGCGTACTCCTGGGAATCCATCATCCCATTCCTACGCAATCGGTTATCCGTATTGAAGGACGCGTCCTGGTGCATCGCACTGTGTCGCCCGCATGCCGCGTTGCATCAGGCTCCGAACCTGCCACCCTTGTTGGCCCCCGGAAGGGGCCACCATCACGATGAGCGTCCTTGATTCCCTGAAATTCAACGCCGACGGCCTGATCCCAGCCATCATCCAGGAGAAGGCCAATGGCCGGGTTCTCATGATGGCATGGATGAATCGCGCTTCCATCGAACGCACCCTTGAGACGGGGCGGACCCACTTCTGGAGCCGCTCGCGCCAGAAGTTCTGGATGAAGGGGGAATCCAGCGGCCATGTGCAACGCGTCATCGACCTCGCGTTCGACTGCGACGGGGACACGCTTCTGATTCAGGTCGAACAAACCGGCGCCGCGTGCCACGAGGGCTATCACTCGTGCTTCTTCCGCTCGGTGCGCGAGCTCGGCGCGGGTGTCGAGACGACCGAAACCCGGCTCGTGAATCCCGAAGCCGTTTACGGAGCGAAAGGTTCGTGACCCATGGAATGAACCGGCTCCTGAACTCGCCGGAAGTCGACATGCTCGTACCTTTCGGAAGCCTTCACTACGCCGTGTTCGTCCTCATCGTTCTCTTCGCACGGGGGGCGGACTTGTTCAGCACATGGGTCGCGACTCCGACGCTCGAATTGGAGGCGAATCCCATCGCGCGCCTTCTGGGATGGCGCGCGGGAATCCTGGTCAACGTCCTGATGGCCGCCGTCATTGCCATTCTACCTCTGGCGGCGGTTTCCATCGCGACGACCAGCCTGATGGTCGCCGCGCGCAACCTTCAGGCCGCCTGGATTGTCCGGGCAGTCGGAGAACACGCCTACCGTTCCTGGATCGCCGCCCGCTACCGGGAAACCTCACCCGGTGTCTTTCTCTGCCTCCTGATCCTTCAAACCGGGTTCATCTCACTCATCGGCGGGGTTCTGATGCTCTTCAGCGGTTGGCAGCTCGTTCCCTTTGGCGTCGGATTCGGCATCATCGTCTACGCGGTCGCCGTCGCCCTGTTCACCGGGATTTCCATGCGAAAGGCGGGAAAGCAACGGATCTCCCGGACCGAAACCGGGGTCTCGCCCTTCGCGGAGGATCCCTAGGCCTTCCCTGGCGCCTTCAAGCCGTTCAACGCCATCCGTTCGCGACGTTGCAGGACTGCCTCGAATTTCGGCACGTACATTTGCGTCTCTGCCGGTAAGTCCGGAGCAATGGCATCAAAGCTCCGCGCCCGCCGGCGCTTCAGCGTGTCTGCCACCCGCCCGGGTCCCGCGTTGTACGCCGCCAAGGCCAGGGACCAGTCCCCGAACCGTCGCCGAAGCCTTCCGAGATAGGTCGCCGCAGCGCGTGCATTCTTCTCCGGCACCAAACGCTCGTCCTGTGGCGAGATCTTCAGCCCAAGATCCTTCGCCGTGCCCGGCATCAATTGGTACATTCCCGCGGCGCCGACCGGGCTTCGAGCCTGGGGATCGAACGAAGACTCCACTTCCGCCAGCCAGACAAGTTCGGGTGGCGCCCCCGCCGCCCGGAACACGGGCTTCAGTTTTGGCACCCAAGTGGCGGCGCCCTTCGGCTGGGGCTGTTGCTCCACCTGCTTCTTCCACGCCCGGCGCTCCTGCTCGGGTGTCGGCGTCATCGGGGGTGGCGCCGGCTGGTTCGGAACCGGCTTCGGCCGCGGGAGCGTGTCCCGGAAAAAGTCCGCGACCTTGAAGTAGTCCATCCTCGCCCGCAGCCATGCGGCGTACCCGCGCGTTTCCGGACTTTGTTCCAACAAGGGCAGCACCACGCCCGCCGCGTCCTTGAGCGGCGCCAAGTCCAGGACGTGATCCCCCTGCATCTCGCCCGCGGCGACCTTCAGCCATTTTTGCAGATGGTTCCAATCGCCGGTTCGAAGCGACTCCAGTAATTCCGGTTCGACAGCGTCTTCCAGCAGGCGCCGCCCCGTGTCCAACAAGTCCTCGATCTGGGCCAGCGCGCGCCCACCCGGAGTGGCCATCGCCCCAAGGCCGGCACCGAGGCCCCATCCCCATCCCCATCCCAGGAATCGTCGTCGTGTCACATGCATGGTGTTCTCTCGATGAACCGATACCAAGGCATCACACTCGGCCTCCGCAACGTAGTGCAGACTGCCCAGAACGCTGTATCGCCTGTTGCTTACCCGGCAGGCCGAACTTCGCGCCCCCCCGGGCCCG
>JBBQIU010000408.1:0-4208 GCA_038325245.1 Verrucomicrobiota bacterium | reverse complement strand
CGTCGGACGGGCTCGGTTCCGCCCACAGCATCCACCCCCGCTTGACGATTTCGGCACGGACCGGCTCCCGGCTGGGAGTCGACGGCGCCGCGCTCCAAGCCGCCGTGGCTACGAAACCAAGCAGCATCCCGGTGATGATCCCGTTCTTGGACATGTTCAATCCTTTGGCTTCAAACCCCCAGCCGTTCAAATCCTTCCTCAATCGTGGTCGTGTTTTGAATCTGCGCCAGACGCGCATAAAGGCCGTCGGCCGCCATCAGGGACTCGTGGGTGCCGCGTTCAATGATTTCGCCGGCCTTCAGTACGAGGATCTGGTTCGCCCGCCGGATCGTGCTCAACCGGTGCGCGATCACGAAACTCGTCCGTCCCGTCATCAGCCGTTCCAATGCCTCCTGGATCAAGCGCTCGGTCTGCGTGTCGACGCTCGCTGTCGCCTCGTCCAGGATCAGGATCGGCGCTGCTTTGAGCAGCGCCCGGGCGATGCTCACCCGCTGCTTCTCGCCCACGCTCAACTTCACCCCACGTTCACCCACCCGGCTGTCATAGCCATCCGGAAGCTTGACGATGAATTCGTGGCAATTCGCGGCCCTGGCCGCCGACACCATCTCCGGCTCCTCCGCGTCCAACCGGCCGTAGAGGATGTTCTCGCGCAGAGTTCCGTTGAACAGGAACGGCTCCTGGCTCACCACGCTGATGCGGCCGCGCAAGCACTCCAGTCCCACGTCTCGGATGTCCTGTCCATCGATGGTGATCCTCCCCGAACTCGCCTCGTAAAAAGCCGGCAACAGGTTGACCAGCGTCGATTTCCCCGCGCCCGTTGGACCCACCAACGCGACCATTTCGCCCGGCAACACCCGAAGCGAGACCCGACGCAGCACCGTGCGCCCCTCCGGATAGCCGAACCCCACATCCTCATACACCACCTCGCCCCGGACGGGCTCCCGCAAAACCCCGCTCCGGTCGGCCCTCTCGGTGGGCGCATCCAGGATGTCAAACACCCGCGCCGCCGCCGCGCGCGCCGATTGCAGCATCTGGTTCAACGCATGCAACCGCCCGATCGGCTGATAGAAGAACATCCCCGCGTAAAGCATGAAGGCCACCAGTTCCCCAACCTCCATGCGGCCCGCGATCACCTGACCGCCCCCGACCCACAACACCAACCCGATCCCCAGCGCCCCCGCGAATTCCATCGCCGGGGAGTACCACGCCCAGGCCCGCATCACCACGAGCGTTCCCTCCCGAAGCTCGTTCGCGCGCCGGCCAAATCGCTCGTCCTCGAATTCCTGGCGGGCGAAAGCCTTCACCTGGCGGATCCCTTGCAGGTTGTCCATCAGCAGCGCGTTCATTGCCGACGACGCCTCCCGCTGTTGACGGTACCGGGTGTGGGCGGTCGTCGTGTACCACAACGCCCCCGCCACCAGCATGGGCAACGGAATCAGTGAAACCCAGGCAAGGGTGGGGCTCGAAGCGAACATGAAACAAAGCGCTCCCAAAATGCTCAGTATCGCCACCGTCCCCTGCTCCGTCCCATCGATGAGCAACCGCTCGACACTGTTCACGTCCTCGATCACGCGCGTCATCAAGTCACCGGACGCCCGGGGATCGAACCACGCGACCGGCAGCCGCTGCAGCCGCGCATAGACGTCGCGCCGCATGTCGAAGATGACGTTTTGTTCCAGCCCGTTGTTGACCCGGATTCGCAAGCTGCTGAAGACCTCCCTGAAAAAGAACGCCCCGAGCAGCCCCAACGCCGCCGGCGTCAGCCACTCCACCTTCCCACCGGTCACGACATCGTCGATCAGCAGCCGGGTGAGCCGGGGATAGAGCATGCCGAACCCGAGTGAAGTCACCGCACAAAGAACGGTCGCCAGGGCCGCCCAGCGGTAGGGCTTCAAATATTTCGCCACCCTCCGGATCACCTCGCCTGCAGGGCGCGGCGCGGATCGGAATGTCGGGTCGGTGTGCGCACCAAATCGGGCGTGGGACATCGGTGGAAGGCGTCAGGCGCAGGGGGAATGGGTGAACCGTCGATGGAAGTCCGACCCCCCCCTCAGCCGTCGTTCTGTCGTTCGAGGAAATCCACCATCGCCCGCGCAAACGCGGGCAGATCCAACGGCGTCCGGCTCGACACTAGGTTCCCATCGACCACCACCGGTTCATCCAACCAGGTGGCGCCCGCGTTCTCGAGGTCGTCCTTGATCCCGCGGGATCCCGTCACACGACGCCCCCCCAATATGCGTGCCGAAATCGGTATCCAACCGCCATGACAGATGAAGGCCACCAGTTTGCCCGCGTCATGAAACTCCCGCGTCAGTGCCAGAACACGACCATCGCGACGCAGCTTGTCGGGCATGAAGCCCCCCGGGATGAGGAGCCCGTCGAAGTCCTTCATCCGGGCTGCGTCCAGGACCAGATCCGGTGCGGCCGGATAGCCGTGCTTTCCGTGGACGCGATCCATGGAAGGCGCCACCAGGCGCGTCAAATATCCGGCCTCCTCCAGCCGTAATTTCGGATACCAGAGCTCGAGGTCCTCGTACACCTCGTCGACGAACGCCAGCAATGCGCGACCCATGGAACTTCACTAGCCCGTTCCAGGACCGAATCCGACCGAAAATGGGAAAACGTTTGCGGGCGGCCCGGGCCCTCTGGCTATCGTCCGCCGTGCTTCCCGACGCAAACACCCGGGAACCTGGGGGGGTTCTTCTGGTCTGCTCCCAGGTCTGGAAGTCCATCGCCGGCGGCGCCGACGCCCACTGGATCCATCAGGCGTTCGACTGGGTCAGCGGGGCCTTCGCCGGGAATCACCCGGACTTCGAACCGCTCGACACGAAATACCACGATCTCGAACACACCCTTCAGGGGACCCTCTGCCTCGCCCGCCTTCTGGCAGGGTGGCATCTTTCGGGCGATTCGCCGGCCCTGGACCCACGCGCCGTCCGGCTTGGCCTTGTCGCCATCCTTTTCCATGACACGGGCTACTTGAAAGCGCGTGGCGACAGGATCGGAACCGGGGCGAAATTCACGCCCATCCACGTCCAGCGAAGCGCCGAATTCGCCCAGGGGATCCTCGTGCGACAGGGTTTCTCAGCCGGCGACATCCTCGAGATCCAAAGCATGATCCGCTGCACCGGCGTCAACGCCCATGTCCACGCGCTTCGGTTTGATCGCGCCGTCGATCGCCGTGTAGGCTGCGCCCTCGCCACCGCCGACCTCCTCGGACAGATGGCGGCCGACGATTATGTCGAAAAATTACCGCTTCTCTACGATGAGTTCGCTGAGGCCGCCCGTCACAATCCCGATGCCCACGCCCTTCAACTCTTCGGAAGCGCCCTCGACCTGATGTGCAAGACTCCGGCTTTCTGGAACAACCACGTGCGGGACCGCCTGGAACGAGAATTCGAAGGCGTCCACCGATACCTTAACGATCCGTGGCCCGATGGCCCAAATCCGTACATGCAAAAGGTCGAGGCCAACATCCTCCGGGTCCAAGCCCTCATCTCCAATTCAGCCTGACCCGGACCGTCTTCACTCCGGCAACACCACCACATCAAAGGCGCCTGCCCCCGCTCCTCCCCTCAGGAACCTGAGTTCCCACTTCGCTCCCCCATGTCAGGCTTCCTTCGCTTCATCTCCCCGTTGGTGCATCCGGTGGGCTTCGGATGGCTCATGCTCCTGATCGCCACTCTCGTCTGCCTGCGGCGAAGGCGCGTACTGGGTGCCGTGGTGTGCGGTTCGGCCTTTGTCCTGATCTGGGTTCTCAGCCAACCCCGCCTCACCACCTCGCTGATCGGGAATCTCGAGCGCCCATGGATCCATCACACCCTCGATCAAGCCCCCGACGCCGATGCCGTCATCGTTCTCGGCGGAGGCTGGCGGGCGTCCCGGTCAGACTTCGCCTCCCTGGATCTGACGGGTTGCGGCGACCGCCTCATCGCGGGTTTCGAACTGTGTCGGCGTGGCAAGGTTCGCGCCCTGGTGGTGGGCGGCGACCCGCTCGAACCGGCTCCCGGAATGAATGCCAGCTCCGAACAGGTCCGGTGGTGGTTCCGGGAATGGAACCTGTCGCCGGCCGAATTCCACACCCTCGGTCCGGTTCGATCCACGCGGGAAGAAGCCCAGCGCACCCGGGAACTTGCCGAGCGAATGGGCTGGAACAGAGTGTTGCTCGTCACGTCGGCCCTACACATGCGCCGGTCCGTCGCCGCCTT
>JBBQIU010000407.1:0-4209 GCA_038325245.1 Verrucomicrobiota bacterium | reverse complement strand
CTTGTTCCAGGTGGTGGTGCCGGAAATGCACGACAACATGGCGCGCGAGTGGGAAAGAGGGCGGGGCTACGAGTTCTGGAAAGTTGCCGAGGTGATCCCGGGCTTCCGTTTCAAGTCGGTGAAGCCGGGCGACGACGGCGGCGTGATCCTGGAAGTGGAATCCGTTCCCGGTTCCCGACCGAACCCAGTGAAGACGCGGGTTGTGGACGGGATTTGGCGAGTCGGGTTCTGATTGGACCCGGCGCGACGACGAGCGGCGCGGGTCCAAGTCCTGGCCTACTTTGCGTACTCGATGCAGCGGGTTTCGCGGACGAGCGTGACGCGTATCTGGCCGGGATACTGGAGCTCGTCCTCGATGCGCCGGCAGATGGCGCGGGCGAGGTGCAGGCATTCGTCGTCGTCGAGCGCTTCGGGTCGGACGATGACGCGGAGTTCGCGTCCGGCTTGCACGGCGAAACATTTTTCAACCCCGCGGAACGAAGCTCCTAGCCGCTCAAGGTGTTCGATGCGCTTAAGATAGGCGGTCATGGTCTCCGAACGGGCACCGGGGCGGGAGGCGCTGATAGCGTCGGCAGCGCCGACGATGACGCCGAGGGGGCCCTCGGATTCGACCTCCTGATGGTGGGACGCCACGGCGTTAACGATGCGGGTGTCTTCCCCGTGCTGCCGAATCAGCTCGGCGCCGACGATGGCGTGCGGGCCTTCGATCTCGTGCGTGACGGCCTTGCCGATGTCATGGAGGAGTCCGGCGCGCTTGGCGGCCTCCATATCGGCTCCGAGCTCGGCGGCGATGAGGCCGGCGAGGCGGGCCACTTCAATCGAGTGGTCCAGAATGTTCTGCGAATAACTGTGCCGAAAGCGGAGGCGGCCGAGCAGTCGCGCCGTTTCGACGTGAAGCGGGGCCAGACCCAGTTTGGCGACCGCTTCTTCGCCGAGGCGAAGGATGGATTCCTCCATCTCCCGCTGCACTTGGGCGACGATTTCCTCGATGCGGGTGGGGTGGATGCGGCCGTCAGCGATGAGGCGGGACATGGCTTCGCGGGCGATGGCGCGGCGAACGGGGTCGAAGCCGGAGATGACCACCGCGTTGGGCGTGTCGTCGATCAGCACCGTCACGCCCGTGGCGGTTTCGAAGGCGCGGATGTTGCGGCCCTCGCGTCCGATGATCCGGCCCTTGATCTCGTCGCTGTTGATGGCGACGGAGGCAGTGGTGCTTTCGAAGGTGTACTCACCGGCGTAACGCTGAATAACGGTGGCCAGGATGTGGCGAGCCCGTTCCTCGCCCCGCATTTGGGCGTCTTCGACGATATGGCGGGTGAGTTCGGCGGCGTCGCGCTTGGTTTCCTCTGCGGCTTGTCGGAGGAGGATGGCCTTGGCCTCCTCGTGGGAGAGCCGGGCGATGCGGGAAAGCTCCTCGCGAAGGTCGTTGCGCTGACGGGTGTGCTCGGCAAATTGGCGATCGAGTTCAGCCCGTTGCTCTTGAACGCTATCCGCCCGTTGGCGGAGGCGATCCTCATCAGAGACGAGGCGTTCAAGTTGTTGATTTACAAGACGTTCACGTTCGTTGACCCGCCGATCCGCCTCGTCGATCTCGAGGCGGCGCCTGGACACATAGTGCTCCGTCTGCTCCCGGAGCTTGAGGACCTCCTCATTGGCGAGCAGGCGGGATTCACGGATGAGATCATCTGCATGGCGACGGGCGTCGGTCAGGAGTTTTTCGACGCGCGCGTCGCCTTCACGGCGCAGGCGCAGTCCCTCCCGTCGGTGGTGAAGCACGACGAGTATGGAGGAGGCGGCGAGAAGCGTGGCGCCACCGGCGAGCAGATAGATGGGGGTGGTAGGATCCATCGACCGCCTGGCGTCACTCTGTCACCGGCAGCCAAAGCTGCGGCGTTACAAGGAAATGAAGGTTCACGTCATGGGGCTCAGTGGGGACGCGCTCGACGATCTGTTGGTCGAAAGCGACGCCCCAACGGCGGGCCAACACGGCCCGGCGCAGGATGCGGTCGAAGAATCCACGGCCGCGACCCAGCCGCCGTCCACGCCGGTCGAAAGCTAGTCCAGGTATCAGGATTAAGTCCAGACGTTCCAAGGCGATGGCGGGAAGCGCTGAATCGGGTTCCGGGATGGCGAACGGACCCGGCACGAGGCCGCCTGTCTGCGGAAGTTCGGCGGCGTCGTAGGACTCCAATTCCGGGTTCCAGCGGGGCACGCAAATCCTCCGATCCTCCGTCCGCGACTCCCAAAGGAGCGGAAGGAGATCGGGTTCGGACGGGAGCGGGACAAATCCCAGGACGCGGCGCGCGGAATTCCAAGCGTCCGAGGCCCGGATACGATCCCGGATCCGGGACGATTGCTGGTTCCTTTCTGCGACGTCCATGGCGGACAGGCGGCGGCGCATCTCGCACCGAAGGTGATTCTTGAGCTCGGGGAGGGATGGGGTCACGGAGGTGGGGAGGGACGGGCGGCGGCCAGTTGGGTGCGCCACTGTTCCACGCGATCGCGAATCTTCTTTTCGAAGCCCTGGTCCCCGGGCTGGTAATACTGCCGTTGAGCCCCGAGGTAGTTCTGGGCGACGAAGTGGCCAGGGTGCTTGTGAGCGTATTCGTACCCGACGCCGTGACCGAGCTGGCTGGCCCCACGGTAACTTCCGTCCCGCAGAGATTCCGGCACCGGCAGGGTGCGGCCGCTGCGCACGTCCTCGAGGGCGGCGTCAATGGCGACCATGGCCGAGTTGCTCTTGTGTGCGGTGGCAAGGTAGACGGTTGCTTCGGCGACCGGAATCCGGGCCTCGGACCAGCCCACGAATTCGGCAGCCTGGTGGGCTGCGACGGTCACCACCAGGGCCAGCGGGTCCGCGAGCCCGATGTCCTCGGCGGCCAGGATCATCAGACGCCGGGTGATGAACCGAGGGTCTTCGCCGGCATGCACCATCTTCGCGAGCCAGTAGAGCGCCGCGTCGGCATCGCTGCCTCGAACCGATTTGATGAACGCCGAGATCGTGTCGTAGTGCGCGTCACCGTCGCCGTCGTAGACGACGGCCTTCTTCTGGATGCACTGCTCGGCGACCTGGAGCGTGATGGGGAGGACGCCGTCCGCATTGGGCGGGGTCGTGAGCGCGGCGATTTCCAACGAATTAAGCGCCTTACGACCATCCCCGTCGGACACGCGCGCGAGATGTCGGAGGGCTTCAGGGTCCGCGGCAATCCGAATATGTCCGAGTCCCCGCTCCCGGTCGGACAGTGCGCGGAGGAGGAGGGCCAGGATGTCTTCTTCGCTCAGGGGACGGAGTTCGAAGATTTGAGAGCGGGAGACGAGGGGTGCGTTGACGAAGAAAAAGGGGTTGTGGGTTGTGGCGCCCACCAGGCGGATGACGCCGGCTTCGACATCGGGGAGAAGGACGTCCTGCTGGGACTTATTGAAGCGGTGGATCTCGTCGATGAAGACGAGGGTGGGTTTGCCGGTGTTCTCCAGACGGTTGGCGGCACTGGAGAGGACGCGGCGCATGTCGGCGACGTTGGACTCGACCCCGCTCAGCCGTTCGAAGCGGCACCGGGTATGACGTGCGATGATCTGCGCGAGGGACGTCTTTCCAGTGCCGGGAGGACCGAAAAAGATGACCGACTGGATGCGGTCGGCCTCGATGGCGCGCCGCAGGAGTTGGCCTGGGGCGAGGATGTGCTGCTGGCCGACGTATTCGTCGAGCGATTGCGGGCGGAGTCGGGCGGCGAGCGGCGCCGATCGGGTCGATGGGGAGGCGGGGGTGACGGTTGGGTTGCGCGGCTCCGCGGACGCCGAGTCGATCTGCGTGGAGCCGGGCGGCTTGGAGAAGAGGTCGGCCTGCGCCATGGGCACAGGGTAGCGCTGGAGGGGGCGACCCACCCAGATGAAAGGTGGGGACAAAAAAGGGCCCGGCGCGAACGCCGGGCCCGAGGATAGCCCCACCGTAAATGCCGTGTGTGATCAGTTCCTTTGAACTTCTAGGGACAAGACGGGACTCGCCCGGCGGCTTACGACTTCCAGTTAAGGCCTGTCGGCCACCATCTGCGGCTAGAGTCCCTTAATATTGAGCTTACGGTTCAAGGACTTTGTTCCCAATCACGAGCATGGGCAGGGCAAATGGACAAACGGACAAACGGACAAACGGGAGAAATAGACAAACGGGAAAAACACGAGAAATGGGTTTGAAAGAGCGTGCCAACCCCGACG
>JBBQIU010000406.1:0-4228 GCA_038325245.1 Verrucomicrobiota bacterium | reverse complement strand
GCCGAGTTCCTGCACTCCGACGGCACACCTCGCCGCGCACACTTTGTCATCGTCGCCGGCGCCGGTCTCGACGCCCGCGCCGTCCAACTCGTCGACAGCCAACTCAAACGGCACACCGGCAAGCTTGCCTACATCTCCGCCGCCTTCCACGCCCTCCTCCGGCATCCCGACCTCCCCCGTTGCCAGATCAATGGCCGGGAATTCGCCGGACGCGCGATCCTCGTCGGCAACGGCCGGTTCTACGCCGGCGATCTTCCCATCTTCTCCGACGGCGACCTTGCCTCGGGCCGGCTCCATGTGCGGGGCGTGCGCTCCGTTTCGCCCGAGATTCTTCTCCGCTGCCTGGGTGCCTACCTCACCGGCCGCTGGTCACTCGGCACGAAGCTCGCGGGATCAAGCGTTCTCGAGCTCCACCTCACGGCGGATGCGCCGGTTCCTCTCCAATTGGATGGTGAATTCGTCGGATGGCTGCCCGCCACCCTCCGCATCCTGCCAGCGTCGCTCCAGGTTCTGGCGCCGTAGCGCAGACTGCCCAGTCTGCTGTGTCGCAGGTTGCCCAACCGGCAGGCGAAACCTCGGCCCCGACCCCGCCCGCAGGCAAGGCTGCCTGCGATACGGCAGGTTGGGCAACCTGCGCTACAGCCGCGTCCATAACCTCGCGCGCCCCGTGTTCCCCGGCTACCTTCCCGCCATGGACTGGCAGCAAATCGCGGCGCTTTTCTTGGTCGCCATCGTCGTGGGCACGGCGCTCATTCTTCGTCGGCGACGCCGTGGCAAGGGAGGTTGCGGGGCCGGATGTTGCCCACCCCGCCGGGCAGACGCGGGTCTGGGTGCAACATACAGACCCGAATCACCCTCCCGCCCCCTACCACCGGTGGTCCCGGCGCCGAGAGCGAGAGACGGTGTTTGAATTCCCTCCCAAGGAATCGATTGGTTCCGTGGCTTGCGCGGTTGGATGCTGTGGCGTAGCCTACCGGCACTTGGGCATGGCATCTTCGAAGATCAGCACCGCGGTGCATTTCGCGACGACCCGTCCGCAGGCGCCTATCAAGGCCTCGGGCAGTGGCGTTGCGTGGGTGCCCAACATGGATGTCTTCACCCACGATGGCGGCGTGGTCGTCAAAGCAGAACTGGCTGGCATTCGCCGCGAGGATCTTTCGCTGACAGTCGATGGGAACCGGCTCCGTCTCCGCGGGATGCGACGCGATTCCCCGCGCTCTGCCGACGCTCGTTTTCTCATGATGGAGATCGAGTACGGCGCCTTTGAAGCCGCGGTCGATCTCCCCGCCGGCCTCGATATGGCCAGCGCCCGTGCCGTTTATCTGAACGGCTTCCTGCGCGTCGAGTTCACCCGCGAAAACAACGGTTCATCGGGGCCCCAGCGGATTGAAGTAAGTTGACCCGCGAAACCCTGAAATGTCCGGAGCGGGTCGGGTGTCTTCCCGCCATGCGGCAACTCTCCCCGGCAATGCTCCTGAATGGGCGGCTTCGACACCGAATTCATCAGCCTCGTCAAAGCCTCCGCCCTGGATGGCTCTGAGGAAAACCGTCCCGCCGCCCTCCCTCCGGAGCTTCCCGTCCTCGGCCTGTCGGACATCGTCATCTTCCCCGGAAACGTCTCGCCTCTCCTCGTCGATTCCGGGTCCAGCACCAAACTCGTCGATGACGTCGTCGCGGGCGACCGTCTGCTCTGCCTGGTTCTTCAGAAAACTCCCGACGTCTCCGAACCCGCTCCCGCCGACCTTTACGCCGTCGGCTGTGCCGCCCGGGTCCTCAAGATGCTCAAGTACCCGGATGGTGCGGCACGCATCCTCGTGGAAGGGCTCCAGCGCGTGCGAGTCGGACGATTCCTCGTCACATCGCCGTACCTCCGCGCACGCGTCACCGGATTACCCGAAGAGTCGAAACCTTCCCCCAGGCTCCAGGCTCAGTCCCGCGCCCTGCAAACCCGCTTCCAGGAACTCCTGAAGGTGGCGCCACCTGTCGGCGACCACATCAAAATGGCGGCGACCAACATCACCGAACCGGGACGCCTTTCAGATCTCATCGCGGGTACGATGAACTTCTCCCTGCCCGAGAAGCAGCGCCTGCTGGAAACACCCTCCATTCCCGATCGTCTCACTCTGCTCGCCCCACTGCTCGAGCGTGAATTCGAACTCACGTCGCTCGGCGCCAAGATCCAAAGCGAAGTCACTGGCACCCTTGCGAAGAGCCAGAGGGAGTACTTCCTCCGTGAACAAATCCGCGTCATTCGCCGCGAACTGGGAGAAGGCGACCCGACCCAGGCGGAATCCAATGCCCTCCAGGAACGGACCCGGGGCGCCAGCCTTCCGGACGAAGTTCGAGCCATCGTCCAGCGCGAACTCGAACGGCTTGCCATCATCCCCCCGGCGGTCGCCGAGCATACTGTCCTGCGCAATTACCTCGACTGGATCCTCGACCTGCCCTGGAACGTCGTCACCCAGGACCGCCTCGACCTGAACGCCGCCGCCGCACTCCTCGACCGCCATCACCACGGCCTTCAACACATCAAGGACCGGCTGCTCGAGTTCCTCGCGGTGATGAAGCTCAACCCCAATTCCCGCGCGCCCATCCTCTGCCTCGTTGGTCCGCCGGGCGTCGGCAAGACTTCTCTCGGACGCAGCCTCGCCGAGGCCCTTGGCCGGAAGTTTGTCCGGATCGCCCTCGGAGGTCTCCGGGATGAGGCCGAGATTCGCGGACATCGCCGCACCTATGTGGCGTCGATGCCCGGCCGCATCCTCCAGGGCATCCGCCGCGCTGGCAGCCGCAATCCCGTGATGCTCCTCGATGAGATCGACAAGCTCGGCAGCGACTTTCGCGGCGATCCCGCGTCCGCCCTCCTCGAGGTGCTGGACCCAGAACAGAACGCCTCATTCACTGATCACTACCTCGAGTTGCCGTTCGATCTGTCCCGCGTCCTGTTCGTCACCACCGCCAATTGGCTCGAACCCGTTCCCCCGGCCCTGCGCGACCGCCTCGAGGTCATCGAGATTCCCAGTTACAGCCTCGCCGAGAAGACACAGATCGCCCGCCGTCATCTCTTCCCGCGCCAATTGCGCGAACACGCCCTCTCAAGCCGGGACGTGCGCCTCGCCCCTGCCGCAGTGCGAAGCATCATCGAGGACTACACCCGCGAGGCGGGCGTGCGCCAACTCGACCGCGAACTCGGCGCCGTCCTCCGTAAGGCTGCCCGACGGCTCGCCGATCAAAACGGGCGTCGCACCCCGTTCAAGGTCGATGCCGAATCCCTTCCCTCGCTTCTCGGCCCGCCTCGCTTTGCCCGCGAAGACGCCACCGACATCCGCCAACCCGGCATCGCCCTCGGTCTCGCCTGGACTCCCGTCGGCGGCGAACTCCTCCACGTTGAGGCCAGCAAGATGCCCGGTTCGGGCAAGCTTCTGCTCACGGGCTCCCTCGGCGAGGTGATGAAGGAAAGTGCCCAGGCAGCCTTGAGTTTCCTGCGCAGCCAACCGTCCCCTCCAGGCATCGCCCCGGGGGACCACGAGCGCTTCGACCTCCACGTCCACGTTCCTTCAGGCGGCACTCCCAAGGACGGCCCAAGCGCCGGCCTCGCCGTCTGTGTCGCCCTGGCCTCCCTCTTCACCGGGAGGTGCGCCCGGTCCGACACGGCCGTGACCGGCGAAATCAGCCTCCGCGGCCGCGTCCTGGCTGTTGGCGGCATCAAGGAAAAGGTCCTGGCCGGCCATCGCCACGGGATCCGACGCATCATTCTACCCGCCGCCAACCGAATGGATCTTCCCGACCTGCCCAGGGAAGCCCTTGAACATATTCAACTCGTTCTGGTTCGAACCGTGGACGAAGCATTGAACCAAGCCCTCTGCCCACCATGATCCCCCCATTGCCACGCCGTCTTTTTCTCGCCACCGCCCTGGCCGCTTTCGTGGCCATCTCCCTCCCCGTCGCCGCCGCTGCTAAGAAGGGGGCTGAGGAAGGACAAGCCCTGGCGGCGTCCATCCGCAGCCAGCGTCCGGCCAAACCCACCGTCTCCAAAGGTACGCTCCGCGTCCGGCACCCCGATGGCCGCCGCCTCGTCGTGCCCATCCAGGTCAAGGCCGAGCTCGGAACCAATACCTTCCCGTGGACTACCGTCTACGAAGCCCGCTTTCCCGACGGCCGCCGCGAATCGTTGCGCGTCGTCAACCTGGAGAACGCCATGCCCCACTTCATCCTCCACCGCGCCGGCGGC
>JBBQIU010000405.1:0-4234 GCA_038325245.1 Verrucomicrobiota bacterium | reverse complement strand
CGACAGGTGCTGTCCCAGGACGACTCCACCTCGCGCGTTTACCTGATCCATCCGTCGTTCGCGCCGTCGATGGGGAAGTCGTTCCCTTCCGGATCGCTCTGGCGGCAGGGAGTGGACGGAGCAACCACCGTTTCGGACCCGCGCGTCATGATCATAAGCGTCCATCGCGGCGGGTTGCGGTTGCCGGTGGCCGACGGAATCGCCACAAGCAGGGCCCAATTCCAGGACCTCTGGAACTGGACCCTCAACCCCGCCACCGACGCCCCGCCCAGCGGTTGGCCGCCGGCATGGGCGGGGAACGGGCAGTACCTGCATGTCTGCCGTGTGAACTTCGCGCCGCTGTTTCACCGCGTCACCTTCGGCAACGTCCAGCGACCCTCCGCGGCGCCCTCGATTCAGATCGGCACGGCGGTCGCAATCCGCCTCGCGGGGGTGAGCACCTTTGACGCGCTCTATCTCGAGGGGACCCTGATCCGGCTGTATGCGGACTCCGGCACGGGCGTCGCACCCCCAGTGCTCCAACTCAGCCACACGCTCAAGGAGGGCGTAAATTTTCTCTATGAAGGCGATCACTGGCAGCTCCCATGAAGCGCGGGGATTCGCCCTGCTGGTGTTAGTCCTCCTCCTCTCGGGGGGCGCCCTCGCCGGTGGCCTGTTCCTTTCCCATCGGGACCCCCAACTCGCGCACAACCGGTGGCTTCAGGAGGAGGCAGTCCTCGCCTCGCTGACGGAAGGTTTCGTCCGCGCCGTGCAGACCGGGCTTGTCATTCCCGACGCGTCCGACTGCTGGACCGCGATCGCCCAGGTCACCGGGATGAACCAAACGACCATGGAGTGGGTGAATCCCGCCTTCCCCGCCGACCCATCCAACCGTCGGATCCTCTTGATCGATGGAGTCATCGCCCCTGGGGTGCTGCCTTACGTGCAGAGTGCCGCGGGTCTCAGCGTCGCCCAGTCGAGCCTCCTGAAACCCCGGGCACGGGCCATGTTCCTCAGCACCACCCGGCGGGACCTGTTCCTCCCTGTCAGGGGTGGCGAGACCGATCCTGCGGCCTTCGATGCCATCTGGAACTGGGCCTACGACGCGGCGAAGCCGTCGAGCCCGAGCGGATGGCCCGCCGCCTGGGCCTCCCAGGGAGCCACGCTGCACGTCTCGCGGATTTCCCTCCATTCGCTGTTCGCCCAGGTTCACCTCAACCAGTTGCGATACGGCGTCGGTTCCGGCTCTTTTTCGGGCGGAACCGTGGCAGCGACTGAGTTTGTGAAGGACCCGACCATCGTCACGCTTCTCAAGGGTTCCCTTCTCGCCATATGTCAAACCAACGGGATTCCCCATCAGGTTCGGGTGGTCCGGAGGGATGCGATGTTTGACCTCACGACGCCGTCGGACCCGCGGCAAGGAACCCATGGCGTGGGGAAGGACGGCCCCCGATGAAGAGCGGCCTCATGGGGATTCTGTGGTTGACCGAGCGATTCACCGCAACGTGGCTCGATCGTGCCGGCCAAGTGGCGACCTGGACCGCCCCGGATTCAGTCGGCGATTCCAAGGAGTTGCGGGCGGCCCTTCGGCAGGCTCGGGTGCAGGCGGGTTCGAGTATGCGGCGGGTGGTCTTCCTGCTGGATCAACGAAACCTGCTCTTCCATGTGCAGGAAACCCCGCCTGCCTCCGGCAAACTACTGGGCTCCATCCTGGACCGGTTGGTGACCGAGAGCCGGTTCTTCGACGAACCGGCAACCTGGATCCGCCTGGCCCTGCCTGGACCTCCACAACGGCATCGTTGGCTGCTGGCCCTCATGCCCCGGTCCGTGCTGGACGACATCGAGGCTGCGTGCCAGGAGACCCAGCTTGATCTTGTGGGGGTCCATCCGGTCGCCTCGGTGCTTGCCACGTTCCTGGCCCGCGTTGCACTGACGCCCTTCGAGACCGTTCTGCTGGTGACCGATATCGGAAGCTCGCACAACCTCCTCGTGGCCCGTTGCGATGGTCAGGTGCTTTTTGCCCGTTCAATCGCGCTCAGCGGGGCCGGTACCGATCTGCGCCTCGAGCAGGAGATCAATCGCACACTGCACTTCAGCCAACAGCGGTGCGGGGCCCTCGTCACCCGTGTGGTGGCCCTCGGGGCAGCGTGCCATGCCACTCTTTCGGGAAAATCTCTCCGCGAGGGGTTGCCCGTGGAATGCCTCCCCGGTGCCCTCGAAGGTCACGCCCTCGAGATCGCGGTCCTCCAACTGCGTGACGATTCCCCCCTGAACCTCGCACGGCCCACGCGCCGACTGCCGTTCTGGGCCAGGTCCGCGGTTGTCGCAGGTCTCGCCGCGCTGGTCCTGGTCTCCTTGGTCGTCACGGTGACAGCCTGTTTCGATATCCGGAACGATGCGGGCGCCGCACTGCAAATCAACCGGGCGCGTCAGGCGGAGGCCGGGGTGGCGGCGAACCGACAGATCCGTGCGCGACGGGCCCATGATTTGGCGGCCCTGATCCAGGCCATTGGCAGGCCGGACGACCCTGGGGTTGCAGTGACCTTCGCCCGCCACGTCTCCCGTACGCTTCCCACGTCCCTTCGGTTGACTCACTTGGAAGTGCGAAAGGGGACCAACGGCTGGGCGGTGGATCTTCGCGGCGTCTCCCGACTTCGCGGCAGCCGGTTTCTTGCCGCGCTCGACCAATTCGAACGGGGGCTCAGCGATGGCTTGTTCAAAGTCCGCGTGGCCGACAGCACGCATCGGGAAACGCTGGGGGGTGTCACGACTTCGAGCCCGACCCTCCTGTCCCGCCCCGCCGTTCGGGATGCCGCTAGCGATGAGCTTCCGTTTTTCGTGAGAGGATGGATCCCGTGAAACCCACGCTTGTCATTCAGCCACGATCCGGCAGCCCACCGCGACTCGAGGCCCCAGGCAAGGGGCCTATGGCCGGGGGCACGGACACGGCACGACCGCGTCAACGATCCGCGACTTGGATCGAACGTGCGACCCGACCGTTCGTAGGCGTGGTCATCGTCATCGTTTCCTTCGTGATGCTGGCGGGGAGCCTCATCACCCGGGGCATCGCTGCCCGCCACCTGGCGCGTGTCAGGGCGGTGCAAGCTGGGGTCGCTGCGGCGCCCCAATCGACCCTCGAACCATCCTCAGAGGCTCTGGCCGAGATGGAAGTGCAGGGTGCGGCGGCAGCTCAACGGTTGGTTCGGGACCGGGACGAATTCGTCGAGCTCATCACCAAGTACGTGGAGTCCACCGAGAACCACGGTTGGACAGTCGACCTCAACTTCCTGCCATCGGCTCAGGCCGAGGCGGGACTGCGGGAGATGACGCCCTACAACGCCGTGGCACAGCTCTCGCCAGCGACGGCCGCAGATCGCGCGGGGCTCCCCATGTTGCTGGACGGATTGGACGGCATCTCGACATCGCCAACGCTCGTCGAGGTCACCGGCCTGACCGTACGCGGGGACATCGGAGGTGTGCTCAGCCTCCGGGCGGAACTTCAGAGTCTGGGCAGGAATACCGATGAGAAAACTGCTTCAGAGTAAGGCTGTCGTCGTCAGCTTGCTGGCAATCGCCCTTCTGGCGTGGATCGGGAATTCCTTGAGATCCCCGGGCCGCGTCGCCTCCGATCGCGCCCTGAACACCCGTCCGGATGCGGAAAACGCGAGCGTTTCCGAACGAATGGAGTCAATGCCGCCCACGGAACTCGCCGTCACCGCGGCGCTGCGCCAGGGTCTGGTCCCGAAGAACCTCCCCGGGGCGCGCTCGAACCCGTTCGTCTATCCTGACGCGCCCGGCGCAACCTCCCCTCTCCCCACGAACGCCGGGTTGCCAGTCCGCACCCCCGTCCTCCAGGCCATCAGCATCGGTCCGCGCGGGTCCCTCGCGGTGATCGACCGAACGGTCGTCGGCCCAGGCGAACAGGTGATGGGATGGCGCGTGGACCGGATCGAGGCGGATGTCGTCTGGGTGGAAGGGCTGGCGGGACGGATCGCGCTCCGCTTGCCGAGGGGCGCCGCCAACACCGAAGGCAACGCGATCCCTGTCACCGCTTCCCAGGAACCGACCATTCCCTTCTCCCTCTCCCTCCGAAGCGAAGCGGAGGTGGGAGAGGGCTGGGGTGAGGGGCTCTCCTCTCCCCGGTTCATAGCCCCAATGCGGGACCGAGATTCGGAAATCGTGCCTCCCCAGGAACCCGTCGACGAGGTCCCGGAAGTCGGACCGTTCCCATTGCCTCCCATCCCTCCGCGTTGTG
>JBBQIU010000404.1:0-4245 GCA_038325245.1 Verrucomicrobiota bacterium | reverse complement strand
ATGGCATGGGAAGGAGGTGATGCCGTCCCGTGAGATTCGAAATCTGGCCTTGGTTGGGTTCATGGGGGCCGGGAAGAGCACGGTTGGACGTGCGGTTGCGCGAGACCTTGGGCTGAAGTTCGTCGACACCGACGAGGCGATCGAGGGGCGGACCGGGCAGAGGATTTCAGAGATATTTGGCACGAGGGGTGAGGTGATCTTCCGCCAATGGGAACGGGAGGTTTTGGGGGATCTGGTAACGCAGGAAGGCCTGGTGATTTCGACTGGGGGAGGTCTGGTGTGCCAGCCGGGCAACCTGGAACTGCTGAAATCGGGGGCGTTGGTGGTGTGCCTTTGGGCGGCGGCGGACACCATCTGGGAGCGGGTGCGGACCCAGACGCATCGCCCGCTGTTGCAGGTACCCGACCCAAGGGCGGAGATTGAACGCATGCTGGCGGCGCGTGAGCCCTTCTACCGTGCGTCGGATGTTCTTGTGAACTCAGGGCTCCGCAGCCTTCGCGAAGTGGTGACGCAGGTTTCGCACCATTTTCGGTCGGCTCGAAGCGTGGGGGGGACTCGGTGAAGGAGTTTCTCCGGGCCCGGGCGAAAGAGCTCGGCTTTGACGCGTGTCATGTCACGGATGCGCGGGCCCCGGATCACGCGGCGGCATTTTCCCGATGGCTGGCGGAGGGAAGGCACGGCGCGATGTCCTATTTGGAGCGTAGTCGGGAACGGAGGATGGACCCCGACCGTGTCCTTCCCGGGGTGCGGTCGATCGTGATGCTTGCGGTTTCCTATCACCGCACGTCGGCGCCAGTGAGTCGGGGGGACGGGCGCTTGGAGGGCGTGGTGGCCCGGTATGCCCGGCACGCGGACTACCACGATGTTGTGGCTCCAGCGCTGGCGTCATTGCGTCAATACGTGGACGAGCTGGGAGGGTGCGGGACGCGGTCCCTGGAGTATATCGACACCGGGCCGGTCCTGGAGCGCGATCTTGCGCAGCGGGCTGGGATCGGTTTTGTCGGCAAGCACACCAACCTGATCAGCCGCGGTTTGGGCAACTGGTTTTTTCTTGCAGCGATCCTGACGACGGTGGAGATCGAACCCGACGCCGGAGCGGTGAATCGATGCGGCACTTGCACCCGGTGTCTCATTGCCTGTCCCACGCAGGCGATAACCGAGCCGTTCCGATTGGACGCCCGCCGGTGTATTTCGTATCTCACGATCGAGCTTCGCGGTTCGATCCCGATGGAATTCCGTTCCCGAATCGGGGCCAGGATATTCGGGTGCGACGACTGCCTGGAGGTTTGTCCGTGGAACCGGTTTGCGCGCGAAGGCCGCCTGATGCGGGACGTCTATCGGGCGGACCTTGAGCAGGCGTCGTTGATGGATTTGCTATCCATTCAGGAGGACGATTTTCGGAGGCGGTTCCGGGGCACGCCGTTTGAGCGGGCCAAGCGGCGGGGGCTTCTTCGGAACGTCGCCGTCGCTCTCGGCAATGTCGGCGATTCGAGTGCCTTGCCGGCGCTGGAGCGCGCGGGGAGGGATATGGAGCCGCTGATTGCCGAGCACGCGCTCTGGGCGATCGAGCGAATCGAGGGGAGGCATGGCCGTGAGGGGAGGGGCCAGGTTGGGAAATCTGCTTGTTCCGTTGAGGGCGACGCGTCCAACGTGCCGGACGGTGACGGCGGCAAAATTCACACCTGACAGCATTCGGGCCATGAAGGCGGAAGGGCGCAAGGTTGCGGCTTTGACGGCGTATGACTATCCGATGGCGCGGATTCTGGATGAGGTGGGCGTGCCGTTGCTGTTGGTGGGTGATTCGTTGGGGATGGTGGTGCTGGGGTATCCGGACACCACGCATGTGACGATGGAGGAGATGGAGTATCACGTGCGCGCGGTGGCGAGGGCGAAGCCACGGGGACTCGTCATTGCCGACCTGCCCTACGGAGGCTGCGAGGGTCCAGGGACGGCGCTTGCGAATGCGCGCCGTTTGGTGGCAGCGGGCGCGGAAGGCGTGAAGGCGGAGGGGGGGACGGAGATTCTCCCGCAGGTGATGGCCATCCTCGGGGACGGGATACCTTTTTTGGGGCACCTGGGCATGCTCCCTCAGCGGGTGATTGAGGAGGGCGGGTATCGGATTAAGGGCCGGGATGAGGCGCAGCGATCGGGATTGCTGGAGGGCGCACGCGCATTGGAGTCGGCGGGCGCGTTTGCAATCGTGCTTGAGTTGGTGACGCCGCCAGTGGCCGCGGAAATCTCCGAGACGATCCGAATCCCGACGATCGGCATTGGTTCCGGGCCGGGGTGTGACGGTCAGATTCTAGTGACGCCGGACCTTCTGGGCACCTTTCCATGGTTCACGCCGCGATTCGTGAGGAAGCGCATGGACGGAGCAGGGTTGATGCAGGAGGTGGTCAAGGGCTGGATCGCGGAGATAGGGGGTTGAGCGGCCGCGTGCAGGCGTTGACGCCTCCGGGGCGCGGCATGGGCTGGGGGAGAAAAGAAGCGCCGTGCAGTCGGTCCGACCCCAAGAGGTCCGACCGCACAACGCAGGGTGACAGGACAGCGCGGGGGGATGGATTAGGCGACGGTGATATCGCCGTCGAGGTAAACGTCCTGGATGAGGTTGAGAAGCTTCACGCCTTCCTTCATCGGACGCTGGAAGGCTTTTCGGCCCGAGATGAGGCCGCTTCCGCCTGCCCGCTTGTTCACGACGGCGGTTTTGACGGCTTCGGCGAAGTCGTTTTCCCCGGAGGCGCCGCCGCTATTGATGAGTCCGATCCGGCCCATGTAGCAGTTGATGACCTGGTATCGGCAAAGATCGATCGGATGATCGGTGGACAGGTCGGAATAGACCCGTTTGTCGGTCTTGCCGTAGCCGGAGCCCATCGCGGTGTACCCGCCGTTATTCTCGGAGAGTTTCTGCTTGATGATGTCGGCCTGGATGGTGACGCCGAGATGATTGGCCTGGCCGGAGAGATCCGCGGACACATGGTAATCCTTGTCCTTCTTGAATCCGCTATTGCGGAGGTAGCACCAGAGTACGGTCGCCATGCCGAGTTCATGGGCCATGGCGAAAGCCTGGCTGACTTCGATGATCTGGCGGGTGCTTTCCGGGGATCCAAAGTAGATCGTGGCTCCGACTGCCGCGGCGCCCATATCCTGCGCTTCCCTGAGCGTTCCGAACATCACCTGATCGAACTTGTTGGGAAGGGTCATCAGCTCGTTGTGGTTGATTTTGACGAGGAACGGGATCCGGTGCGCCCATTTCCTCGAGAGAAGGCCGAGAACGCCGAACGTCGAGCACACCGCATTGCAGCCTCCGTCGGCCGCCAGGCGGATGATATTCTCGGGATCGAAGAAAAGGGGGTTCTTGGCGAAACTGGCGCCGGCGGAGTGTTCGATGCCCTGATCCACCGGAAGGATGGAGACGTAACCGCTGCCGCCGAGGCGACCGTGGCCGTAGATCCGTTGCAAGTTGGCGAGGACGCGATTGTTTCGGTCGGATTGCGTGAAGATGCGGTCGACGAAATCCGGTCCCGGGAGGTGCAACTGGTCCTTGGAGACTTTGGCGGTGTGGCGGAGGAGAGAATCGGCTTCGGCTCCGAGAAGATTTAGAAGTTCAGCGTTCATGGCGGGGCAAGCGTGCCTGAGGTCCGTCGAACTTGGCAATGAATAAACAGGAATGCTTATGCATACGTTAGTTGAACGTTAATAAACTAATTCTTGAATGAGCGAGAGTGTGGGAAGGCGAGGTGCGTCGGGCATGATCTTTCGTGACGTTGGGCGAGTTTGTACTCTATAGAGTGTTTTTTGCGGCGCCGAGGGTGCCGGAAGGGCTGACGCTGGTCATGAAGCACTTGTTGAGTCTGGAGTCGCTGACGCGGGCTGAGATGAACGCGATCCTGGGGCGGGTCGCCGAGTTCAAGGGCAACCGCAGCGGTCACGCGCGTCCTTTGGCCGGCCAGACATGGGCGATGATTTTTTCGAAATCGTCGACGCGGACGCGCGTGAGTTTCGAGGTTGGGATCCACGAGTTGGGGGGGCGTCCGCTGTTTCTGAATGCGGGAGATATTCAGTTGGGGAGGGGCGAGCCGATCCGGGACACGGCGCGGGTCCTTGGGCGGATGGTTCACGGGGCGGTGATCCGTACGTATGCGCAATCGGATGTCACGGAGTTTGCGGAGTATTCGCGGGTGCCGACGGTGAATGCGCTGACGGATGAGGAGCATCCGTGCCAGATCCTGGCAGATGTTTTCACGT
>JBBQIU010000403.1:0-4245 GCA_038325245.1 Verrucomicrobiota bacterium | reverse complement strand
GCCTCCACCACTTCGCCGGCATCCAACCTCGCCGCCAGAGCACGGCCGTCATCCGCCGATACGAAGACCGAAGGAATACCCACGAAATCGGTCGCCGCGGGAGATGTGAGTTCCGTGGTTCCAACGTTGTTGTAAAACACTCCGAACCCCGCCCCCGCCGCCTTCACTCGCTCGAGTTTCTCCCAAAAAAAAGCGCCTCCGCGCTCGATCAACGCCGCCTTCCCCGTCAGATCCTCGGTCAGAGGCGCCAAGGCCTGGCCCACATGAACCATCGGCAGGGTTCCTGTCGGTTCGTCTGGATGCGGCCCCGCCGCCGGTTCACAGGTGAGTGACGTCGACAGAATTCCGCGCTGCGTCAGCCGAACCCGAAGACCATCGTCCGGCACCATCACCGCCTCTTCGTGGGTCACCGTCACCGTCACCCGCTCAGGTCGGGAGAGCCACCGCTCCGCAAGCCGCACTGCCTGCCCCGAATCGGGCACTCCGAATCCCGTGTTGTGGCTTACCTCATACCCGGCCCCATTCGTGACCAGATCCGGGTCGGATCGGTCATGGTGCCGTGCCGAGTGCACCAGAACCTGTTGCACGTCCCGGTAGCTCAGACCGGGGTTGGCTCCAAGGATCAGTGCGACCACTCCCGAGATCTGCGGAGCCGATGCGGAAGTTCCGGAAAAAGCCGAACTGCGAAGCGCGTAGTCAGCCAGCGAATCCGCCCCCGAGAGCCGATTGTAACCCCTGGATCCCACCCGGTCCGTGGTCGCCACCCCCTCGCTTGGCAACGACGTGTCGCCGTCGTCTCCGCTCGGCGCCGCCACCAGCAGGCACGCCCCAGGATTGCTGTAACTCGCCGTCCGTCCATCGTCCCGAACCGCGGCCACCGTGATCACCCGTGGGTCATTCGCGTACCCGTCGTCGTTCACGTTGTTTCCCGACTCCCGCTCGTTGCCTCCTGATCGCACAAACACCACTCCCCGTCCTCCCCGCCCATTCTCCAGCGCATTCGAAATCGCCCCTGCCTCCATCGCCGTCGGCAACGAAACCTCAGGCCCCGTGTTGCCCCAGCTGTGATTCTGCACCGCCACCTCGTCGATCCGGTTCTGAAAGAGGTCCATCAGTCCCTCGTCGCTCGCAATGAGACCCAGCGCATCGAATATCGCCCAACTGGCCAGCCCCACCTTCGGCGACACTCCGCTCACGCCCAGCCCATTCGAATCCAGCGCCCCCACCAGACCCGCCACACACGTCGCATGCGATCCGTATACCGGCGCCCCGGTCGCATCCAAAATGAAATCAAAGTGGGCCCCCTTCGCCGCCGCAATGCTCAGATCCGGATGGTCCGTCTCAAACCCATCGTCGCAGATCGCCACCGTCACACCTTTCCCTTGTGTCACCGTCCACGCCGCCCTGATGTGCAGGTCCGGCCCCCGGCTCCGACCCGCCCCATCCCGGTTCTCCAAATGCCATTGATCCGGAAAAAACGGATCTGTCGGCCGGGAGGCATATTGCCCATGCATCGCCATTCCCCGCCGCATCACCGGCATCGCCACGTCCAATCCCGCTCCCCGCGACAGTTCCGCGGCCGCCCGCGCCGCCGCCCATGGATCACGCGCCTGAAGAATCTGAATCCCACCCGCGCCCGTCCTCGACCAACGCAATCCCAGCCGCTCCCATTCCGCCCGAACGGCCACCGCATTTCCAACCACCCGCACCCCCACCCGGTCCCCGATCCATCCCTTCCGGGTCCCCGACTCGGCGGTCACTCGAACCCAATCACTCGCACTCCCCGCCAGCCGTTCCAATCGCGGTCGCTGGGCCCGCCAGACCTCCTCCACCCTCCCCCCGGCAAAGCGGTACTCCACCCCCTCCTCCAATGCCGGCACCCATCCCAGACAACTCGAGACCCACCCCACCGCCATCCCCAAGACCCACCCACCTATTCGAACACATCCACGCATATCGCGGCGCCACTCTATCACACTTCCGCCCCAATCCGATAGAACCACGTCATCCGACCCCCGCCGCCGAGGGTGGTTCCTTCGGCCTTCCTTCCCCTTCTTCCCCCGACCTGGAGCTCGGCGCCCGCCTCGATCGGCCACGGCGCCGTTGGATCACCGCCTCCCGGAGGAGGAACTCGATCTGCCCGTTGACGCTCCGGAGTTCGCCCTGAGCCCAAGCCTCCAACTCGGCCCAAAGCTCGGGGTCGATCCGCAACAGGAATGCCTTGCGCTCAGCCATGGCGAATCTCAGACGCTCACGAGTACAGCGTGCCAGCGTTGATGACCGGGTGGACCTCCGTCTCGGCGCACAACACAACGAGCAGGTTCGAAACCATCGCGGCCTTCCGTTCGTCGTCCAGGATCACGACATGTCGTTCCGCCAATTCCTTCAGCGCCATGTCCACCATGCTCACCGCGCCATGCACGAGCTTCTTCCGGGCCGCGATCACCGCCTCGGCCTGCTGCCGGCGCAGCATCGCCTGCGCGATCTCCGGCGCGTAGGCCAGGTGCGTCAACCGGGCCTCATCCACCAGCACGCCCGCCTTCGCCAGGCGTTGTTGCAACTCCGCCCTCAACGCCACCGAGACTTCGTCCACTCCACTCCGCAGATTCACCTCCTCCACCGTGTCGTCGTCTCCGTGATCATACCCGTAGCAACTCGCCAGATGCCGGATCGCCGATTCGCTCTGCACCCGCACGTAATGATCGTAGTTGTCCACATCGAACATCGCCTGGGCCGTATCCTGCACCCGCCACACGATCACTGCCGCAATCTCAATCGGATTCCCGCGCTTGTCGTTCACCTTCAACCGCTCGCTGTTGAAGTTGCGTGTGCGCAGCGACACCTTGTTCCGCCGATGCGGGTCCGCCGCCGCCGCTAACTTCTTCGCCACCGACGACTCCTCCACCCCCATCGAACTCAGGTCCATCGCCTGCTTGAAACTGCTGCCGCTGTAGAACGGGTTTCCCCAGTGAAATCCGCTCGTCCGTACCGTCCCCCGATACGCCCCGAACAACACCAAAACCCGCGCCTCGTTCGGCTGCAGGGTAAAGAACCCATTCATAAGAATGATCCACGTCGGAATACAAAGGATCGCCAACACCATCCAACCCCAGTACGGGTGATCCACTGCCCGCACTCCGGCGGCAATCGAATAGACCAGGAGCGCAATACTCCCAGGTATCATCAGCGCGACGAACGGCAGCACGATCCAGCCGTTCAGGACTTCCACAGTGCGTTCACGATTCACGGCCTGATTCTCGGTATTCATTGGATCTTTCCGCAGACGTTCAGATTGTCCGCAGATCGATATGTTTATGATATCACTTTGCAATCGTCAAGCCCCGACGTGGCGCAGGTCGCGATGGTCTCCTTTCCACACCATCCGGAAGCCGTTTGCAGGCTTTCCGATTTGAATTTCGAACATCTCACCGTCACATCCTTGCATGCCCGTCCCATCCCGTTCCAGAAAGTCCGCGAAGGACGTCCCCACGGCCACCGACCGCCCCCGGTCGCGTCGACCGCAAGAGCGCGGCCAGTCTGAGCTGGCTTCAGTGCGCATTGAACCATGCGTTCGGAATCCGACTTATCGTCGATGGCGATGCCGGACCCAGGACACTGGCGGCGCTTCGGGCTTTGCAGGAACGCGCTGGCTTGCTCATTGACGGTCGCCCGGCCCGCAGACGGACGAAGCACTTCGCAAGCTTGGAATCCCCCTGGAGTTCCCCGCCTGAAAGGAATCCAGCGGGCGAGGAGAACGGACGAGGAGAACCGGCTTGCGGCACGTCGGCATTCGGAGCGAAGCTACGTCCGGTCGATCGAGTGCGGCCGTAGCTCAATTGGCTAGAGCTTCTGACTTCGGATCAGAAGGTTGCAGGTTCGAGCCCTGCCGGCCGCACCATTCAGGATCAAGTAGTTAGATGGCTAAGCGGGATCGGTTCCCCAAATGACTGCGCCACTTCTGCGCCACTCTTGAAGGCGATGGTGACACGCATCCAGCGACGCTTTTTTATCGAACGCCCGAGTTGAGCGCACTAATCCCTCCGCCCCGCCCTCCGTCGGTTGTTCGGTGAAAATAAGCATTCTCCTGGCGTGGGCCTGGTTGGGGATCCCGGAAGGAACCCTTGCGGTAATGAGAGCGCCCACGGTATTTGATGGCACGGCGATCACGATATTCGATGGATCCTTCGTCCCTCTTCGGCAACTTCCATGCCACGCAGTTTTTCGCTCCGCCACGGTCCTCTGCGC
>JBBQIU010000402.1:0-4246 GCA_038325245.1 Verrucomicrobiota bacterium | reverse complement strand
GAACTGGTCGAAAGGTTTGTTTTCGTTGAAGGCGCGGATGACCCAGTCGCGCCAGACGGTCATGTCCCGTCCTGAGTCCAGGTGATAGCCGTGGGTGTCGGCATAGCGGGCGGCGTCGAGCCATTCCACGGCCATGCGTTCGCCGTAGCGGGGTGAGTCGAGAAGGCGATCGACGAGTTGTTCGTAGGCCTTGGGCGAGGTGTCTGCGAGGAAGGCATCGACCTCCTCGGGTGTCGGGGGCAAGCCGGTCAGGTCGAGGGTGGCACGGCGAATGAGGGTGGTGGGATTGGCCTCGGGCGCGACCTGTAGGTTGTCCTGGGCAAGGCGGGCGCTGACGAACGCATCGATGGCGTTGCGGGGACCGGCTTCGGAATCCTGCGGCTGGGTGGAGGGAAGGGGAGGGCGTTCGGGCGCGATGAAGGCCCAGTGCTCGCGGTACGGTGCGCCTTGGGCGATCCAGCGGCGGAAAAGGTTCACCTGATCGGGTGTGACCGTCTTGCCGGTCTTCGGGGGAGGCATGATCTCGTCCTCGTCCTGGATGAGGAGGCGTTTAATCAATTCGCTCTCCTCGGGCTTGCCGGGAACGATGGCGGCGGCGCCGGACCTGGCTGGGCGGAGGGCGTCCTCGCGGTGGTCGAGGCGGAGGCGCGACTTGCGTTCATGGTCGTCGGGACCATGGCAGGCAAAGCAGCGGTCCGAGAGGATGGGGCGGATGTCGCGGTTGAAGTCGAGCGGGGGTTCGGCGGCTCCGACAAGGAGTGCGCCGTGGGGGCCGAGGACCACGAGGAGGGCGGCGAGGATGGCGCGTGGCGGGATCATGAATGACTAGTTGATAAAGTGGTGGAAATCGCGCGCATGTCGAACGGATATTGGCTTCAAGGGCAGATGTGGAGCCGGCCGTCGGAGAGGATTTGGGCGCGAAGCCCGCCGCGACCGCGCAGGCACGACTCGGCGCCGGGTGCGAAGGCCTGGTTCATCCAATGACAGGGCGAGCATTCCGAGACGCCCTGAAACCGGACGCCCTGCACTTCGAACTCGGTTCCGACCAGGGCGTTGAGGTCGACGCCGCGGCTGATGACATTGCGGCGGAAGACTCCAGGGGAACGGTGGAGGGTGTTGAGCTGGCGGCAGAGGTCGGCATACGTCTCGAAGGCGAAGAACGTGATCTGACCCTTGTAATTGGGTTTGAAACCGAAAAAGCGGTCACCCCGGATGCCCTGACCGGCGACGCATTCGATTTCCGGAACCTCGATGAGGGGGCTTTCTCCGGGAGGTTTCTCGTGGTGACCGAAGTAGTTATGTCCTGGAGAGAGATAGAGATGGAGAATCTCGAAATCGTCGGTCATGCCTCAACGTGCCCTGTTCATCCGGAGATGAAGTTCAGGGGTTGGAAGCCGGCGGGATCCCTGGCGGCGGCGTCCGTGTAGCCCGGGATGATCTGGTTGAGAAGCTGTGAGGAATCGCCGAAGTGGCGGGTAAAGACCTCGCCGAAGACGGAACGAAAATCGGTGCGCTTGGCGAGGTAGCGACCATTGCGACTGGAGAACATGTCGTTGTTCTTCCAGGTGGTGGAATCGCAATTATAGATGCCGCCTTTGACACCTCCGCCGGCGACGAAGACGACGCTGGACTCGGCGTGATCGGTGCCGCGGGAACCGTTCTCCTCCGAGGTGCGTCCGAATTCGGTCATGGTGACGACGAGGATCTTGTCCCACTGGTCCTGGAGATCGCGATGGAGCGCCTGCATGCCGCGGGCGAGTTGGCCGAGGAGATTGGCGTGGTCGCCATTGAGCTGTCCCTGCCCGGTATGGGTATCCCACCCGCCGAGGGTCATGCCGACGATTTTGACAGGGGTGCGTTTGAAAAGCATGGCGGCCTCCATGAGTCTCCGGCCCACGCCGTCGTTGGCGTAGACGGCTCCGTTGGCGGGCGCGTAGGCGCCCTGGGCAACGGCGGACTGAAGGATGTTCATGGTCGAACCGAGCAGCTTTCCGGTTTGGTGGACGAGGGGGCGGTAGAGTCGGGACGGGTCGTCCTGATCGCCACCGTACAATCCGAGGATGCCGCCGCCATTGGAAGCCGGCGCGGAGGAAGGCAGCGAGCCTAGAATCTTGCGCGACTTGGCGCCGGTGCCTGCGAAGGCGAATTGGGAGGCGCGGCTGAAATTGGGGAAGGGGCGATCCCCCTTGAGCGCGACCATTTGGGAACTGGAGATGGCGGCGGCGATGAAGGCGTTTTCGTCGGCGTCAAGGTCCCGGGTCTGGGCGAGGTGCCGATAGAACATTCCCTCTTCTAGGTTGGCCTCACCGGGGACGCCATTCTGCCAGTATTGCTGGCTGTCGAAGTGGGATTGGGACTGGCCAGAGTATCCGATGCGGTGGAGAACGGCGAGGTTGCCGGGCCCGGGAACGCCGTTGAGGGTGGAGTGGTTGTAGATCTCCATCAGCGGTTGGAGGGCGGGATGGAGGTGGGCGAAGCCGTTTCCCGTGTCGATGGCCTGGGCGGGAGGGATGTAGAGCGTGGGGCGGGTGTCCGTGTTGTAGGATAGGTCACCTGACGGGATCAGGGTGTTGACGCCGTCGTTTCCACCGTTTTGAAAGATGAAGATCAACTTCCGGTCGGAGGGGATGTCGGCGGCGAGGAGGCGGCGCTGGAAGAGGCCGGGTGCAAAGAGATTGATGCCGAGGGCACCCCAGGCGAGGGCGCTGGTCTTGAGGAATTGGCGGCGATGGAGGTTCATGGGAGGGAGAGACGTTTCGGGAATTGCGTGTTGGGTCCATGAACCGGGGGGAGAGCCCTCCCCCGGTTCCGCATACGCGGAACCACCCTCTCCAACCTCCGTTTCGCTTCGGCCGGAGAGGGATCTGGGAATGGTCGGTTCATGGGAGGGGTTCTATTACTGGAAGTGCCACTGGGGCATGGAAAGGATCATCCCGACGAGGTCCCGCAACCGGGTGGCGTAATCCGGGCGGGCCGGGTCGAAGGGCAACGGGTTGCCGGAGTCATCGGTGGAGGCGAAGTCGATCAGGATCTGCTTGTTCGAGGCGGCCATATTGCCCTGGAAGAGCAGCCGGTTGAAGTGTTCCACGACGGATTCGGCGCTGGTGATGTTATGAGCGCTGGCCCAGGCGAGGACATTCCATCGAACCCCCGTCAACCGGTCGGCAGGGAGGGATTGGGCGAACTGGATGCGGGCGAGCATCGTTCCCGTATCGATCCAGTCGTGACCGATCTCGGACCAGCCGTCGGGATCGTCCCGCGTGAAGAGATGCATGCCGAGTTCGTCGTTGGAGGACGGAAGGCTGGTTCCGCCCACCGTGGCACGAAGCGAACGCAGGCTGCTGTTGATGAATTCGACCGGCGTCTTGACCTTGGCGCGGAAGTGGGTGCGCGCCCAGAAGGGGCCTTCCTGAGCCGCGGGGGCGAGGATCGTCCGGAGGACGGTCCGAATATTCCCGGCCGGCTGGGTCGAGTTCCAGGCTTGGATGGCGTCATCGAGAAGCTTCCGTAGATCCTCGGACGCCGTCCCGTCATGGTACGAGCGCAGGGTGATTTCGTCGGAGACGAACTTGTTGATGAGCTTCAAGCAGATGAATTCGGCGGTGGATGGGTGATTGACGAAGCCATCGACGATATCGATCGCGTCCTTGAGCCCGTCGAGGCCGGTGCGACCGGCGGGCACGTTGATCTGATGGGGGGTTCCCCGGAAAAGGGTCTTCGCGCCGGTGTCGTGACGGTCCGGGTTGAAGCGGAATGCCCAGGCGCCGTTGGGATCGCTGTTCTCGATGGAACCGGGAAGCAGTTGGCGCCGGACGAGCCGTGGGAGAATGGAGAAGTCGGAGCTGCTCGCCTGGATGTTGTGGGCCTGGATGGCGAGGACATTCTTTTCGGGAGCGGGTCGGAGCAGGCTGGCGAAGGACCGAAGACCGTACGCCTCGGGGGCGTTTCCAGCCTCGTGACCGCCGTTGGCGGTCCGGTTGAACGGGGGTGGCGTCCCCGTGCCATTCATGGTCTCGCTCCGGGCGAATTCGGAGCCGTTCAGGTACGCGATGAAGCCGTCGTCGTAGTCGATCGAAAGGAGCAAGTCAGCCGCTGCCGCCAGGTCGCTGACGGTGAATTCGCGCCGGATATAGACGGAAACGTACCGGTTCCGCATGTCGCTCAATACGGTGGCGTCGTCATTGTCTCCATAACCAAAACCCGTCGAGCCGGAGAGCCAGGCGCTGTCGTTGAATCCGGGCTCGGT
>JBBQIU010000401.1:0-4260 GCA_038325245.1 Verrucomicrobiota bacterium | reverse complement strand
TTGGCGATTCCCGTCAAGACGGCTGGAGGCCGAAACCATCCGTGACGCGATGCTCGCCGTGAGCGGTCGGTTGAGTTTCAAAATGTACGGTCGCGGTTTCGACCTCTTCGACAAGCGCGGCGGACTCACCGGCTTCAATCCCGTCGAATCCTTCGCCGAGGAAGGCCGGCGCCGAATGGTTTACGCGCACAAGGTCCGAAGGGAGCGGGACGCGGTTTTTGGGGCGTTCGACTGCCCCGACGCAGGCCAGAGCACCGCCCGCCGGCGGGAATCCACCACACCCATCCAGGCGCTGAACCTCTTCAACAGTCGATTTACGGTCGAGGAAGCCGAGG
This sequence comes from Verrucomicrobiota bacterium, assembly GCA_038325245.1. GTDB lineage: Bacteria > Verrucomicrobiota > Verrucomicrobiia > Limisphaerales > CAIMTB01 > CAIMTB01. Next base: position 3,925 of record JBBQIU010000401.1, on the reverse strand, counting down.
CATTCGCCCAACGCCTCCGGGACGAGACGGGGGACGATCCGGCCCGCCAGATCCGGCGCGCCCATCAACTCGCCCTCGGCCGCGAACCCGATTCCGATGAACTTCTCGACGCAGAACCGGTCGTCCGCGCGCACGGGCTTGCCGCCCTCTGCCGGGCTCTTTACAACAGCAACGAGTTCCTCTTCCTGCCATGACCCCAGACGCTGAGCGCCTCTCCGCCACGGGCCGTTTCCTGCTGGATCGACGCCAGTTCCTGTCCGGCAGTGCGACCGCCCTCGGATCGATCGCCCTCGCGAACCTCCTCGGTACGGACGGTCTTCTTGCGGCGGAAGCCCCCGCCATCGATCCCGCCCGCCCGTTCGCCCCACGCGCGCCGCACATTCCGGCCCGGGCGAAGAATGTGGTCATGATCTTTTGCGCTGGAGCGGTGAGCCAGCTCGAGACCTGGGACTACAAACCCGCGCTCATTCCTCTCGACGGAAAGCCTCTCGCGGGCGGCCCCTCCGTAACGTTCCAGGGTCCGGCCGGCGACCTCGCGCGGCCCCAGTACGCATTCCGCCCCCGCGGACAGTCCGGCAAATGGGTCTCCGACATGATCCCCCACCTCGCCGAACTGACCGACGACATCTCCTTCATCCACTCGCTCACGAGCAAGAGCAACACCCACGGACCGGCCGAGAACTTCCTCTCCACAGGCTTCCTGCTCGATGGCTTCCCGAGCATCGGCTCGTGGGTCAGCTACGCACTCGGCAGCGAGAACCAGGATCTTCCCTCGTTCGTGGCGATCCCCGATCCGCGGGGCGTTCCCCAGGCCGGTTCGAACAACTGGGGCCCCGGTTTCCTGCCCGCCACATTCCAGGGAACGCCGATGAGCTCCAAGGAACCGGTGCGCCATCTCGCGCCGCCCTCCGGCGTCACCTCCGGCGCCGATGCCGCGGCGCGCTCGCTGCTCCAACGAATGAACGCCCGGCACCTCGCCCGGCATCCCGGCGATGGACGGCTCGCCGCCCGGATCGCCAGCTACGAACTCGCCGCCCGCATGCAACTCAGCGTGCCCGAGATCAACGACCTGGACACCGAACCCGCCCACGTCCTGAAACTCTACGGCGCCGACGACACCGCCAACCCCACCAAGGCGGCCTTCGCGCGGAATTGCATCCTTGCCCGGCGCCTGATCGAACGTGGCGTGCGCTTCGTGCAACTCTTCAACGGCGCCTACGCCAGCGGCGGTGACCTCAACTGGGACGGCCACAGCAAGCTCAAGGAGCAATACGACAAACACGCCGCCATTCTCGACCAACCCGCCGCCGCCCTGATTCGTGACCTCCGCCAGCGCGGCCTGCTGGACGACACCCTGGTTGTGTGGTGCACCGAGTTCGGCCGCATGCCCTTCTTCCAAAAAGGCGCTCTCGGACGGGACCACAACCCGGACGGCTTCACCTGCTGGCTCACCGGGGCGGGCGTGCGGCGCGGTGTCAGTCACGGAGCCACCGACGAGCTGGGCCAGAGGGCGGTCGAGGACATCCATCCCCTTTACGACTTCAACGCCACGATCCTGCACCTGCTCGGGCTGGACCACGAACGGCTCACGTTCGAACACAACGGCGTCCTCCGGCGACTCACCAACGTCGAAGGGCACGTCATCCGCGAAGTTCTGACGTGACCGCGGCGGCCTGCTCAGGCGGCCCTTCCCGGGTCAAGTCGCCTCGCGGTTGATCACGGCTTCGTAGTGGCATTCCTGCGGGCGTGTGGAAACCACGGGGACCAGGAAGAGATCCACCACCCCCAATCCCGCGTGTTCGAGCCGCACCATCCCCTGGCTCAATGGCGGGTCCGCAGGACCACGGAAGAGCAGCGAAAACTTCTCGCCCCGCCCGGATTGGTGTCGCGGGAGTGCCACCGCCTCGCACAACTCCAGCTCCACCGCCGAACCCACCGGACGCTTTGCGCTGAACCCCGTGTTCACGAACATGAGGAAGCCCTCCAGTGAGGGGAGGGGATCATCAGTCATGGAAAGGCCGGACGAGGTTGTAGTGAAGGTTGCCCAACCTGCTGTATCGCAGTCAGCCCTGCCTGCGGGCGCGGTCGGGGGCGAGGGTGCGCCTGCCGGTTGGGCAAACGGCGACACGGCGGACCAGGCAGTCTGGTCCTCCCTGGGATGGGGCAACGGTTGCTCGCGCGGCCTTGCTCCAGAGCGTCCTGGCGTGTCGCACGCCATTCCGACTCCCTCCGGGAGAATGTTCTGGAGTTTAGCCATTTCTGGCCGGCCGCAGCCAAGTGGGGCGGCATGAGACTGCCCAGGGCCCCTGATCGTTCTAAAAACGTGCGCGGAGAGTATTTCCCAATCCCGAAGGGATTGCGTCCCAAAGCCCAGGGTTGCAAGGAACGAGCTACCCTGGGTGCGATCGCCGAATCACCCACAACCCCAACGGGGTTGCGTCGAGGTGGCACAACCCCGTTGGGGTTGATGCATTGAACGTCGTTTACCCAGGGTAGGCCCGCTTCGCGGTCCAAACCTGGGCTTCGGGACGGAATCCCGTTGGGATTCCAGATCGGAAAAATGGCCAAACTCCAGTTCCTTCTCCCTCCGGGAGAGGGTTAGTAGGGTGAGGGCTCCCGGCATTCCCGTTGCAATCCCCGGGGGACGGTTCATCGAGAAAGTGCCCTCGCTCCTATTGCGAAGGTTTAGGTTCTTGGCGATTCCTCCGTACGAAAAAACGCCACGTCATCCATCCCACCAACCCTGCAGCCACCGCGAACACCTCGGGCTCCGGCACCAGCGTTGCGTCCATCTCCAATCCCCAGTTCAACAATTCATGAGCGCCACCGCCGCTGAGATCCGACACGAACAAAGTCCAATCCCCGCTCGGGTCCGCGCCCAGGAACACGTCCAGCATCCGCGTGCGATCGTCTGTCACCAAAACGGCGTCGGGATCGGTCGCCCGACCATCCGGCGAAAACGTTCCCAGGAGCGGTCCCGTCAGCGGTGTCGTGTCTGATACCCGGTACGAATGGATGTCCTGCGACCCATCCTGAAACGTCACGGAAAGCGGTTGGTCATCGTCGTAACCCGCCGACTCGTCCGCCCGACGCCCGGGTCGATTCAGCAGTATCGAGATCGAGTCGCCGTGTCGCAGGTACGCGTACAAATCACCCAGAAACGCGCTCTCCCCGGCCTTCGGCGCGATCGAGAGCGTCACCGAGATGCTCGTGATGCTCGACAGCGGCGCCACGACCGTGTGAATCGACTCCAAACCTGTCGAACTCCCGTCCGGAATGGCCGTGTTCACGCTGACGGATTCCGACAGTAGTACCGCGCCCATGGCCGAATTGACTGCCGACAGCGCCAACGCTGCCAGCACGGCCGTTCGGACCCCGCCAGAGGTCAGGTCGCACCAGGACGCCATCGTCCGTTGTCCGGTCCATCCATGGCGTTCACGGCTTGAGTTCATTGGGGTATTCATGCGCTCTCAGTCTTCACTCACTGCAGGGGATCAATGCCTGGAATCCTCTCCGTCGTCAGTGTTCGATGGCCCGGTAAAACCGCGGACTCGGCGGCGCCACGTCCGTATGGGAAACCCGGCCCAACGCATCCGCCGTCAAGGGCGGGCCGAGATCGCTCCATCCGACGGGTGAAACGAGACTCGAGGTCGTTTGAATCTGATAGGCGCGCCCGGGAATGCCTGATACCCGCAACAAAACGTCCGCACCCTGCGACGTCGCCGTCAGGTTAAGCGTCTGACCCTCGGGCCGGCGCACCTTCACCGTCACAACGCCCTCCGACGTCGACGTCCCATCGCTCACCGTATAAGTGAACGTGTCGTCCCCGTTGATGCCCGGCACCGCCTTGTACTCGATCCATAAACCCACCCGGTGGACTGCGGCCCCGTTGACAGACGTCGCTGCAACCCAGACAAACGACGGC
>JBBQIU010000400.1:0-4262 GCA_038325245.1 Verrucomicrobiota bacterium | reverse complement strand
ATGGGTTTCAAGATCAATTTCCTGCTCTGGATCGTCGTTGAGTTCCTTTGGTTCGCCCTCCAACTGGCGTTCATGGCCGTCATCTATCGGCACACGGACCGGATCGCCTCATGGACCCAGTGGCAGGTTGTGTTCCTTGTCGGAACCAACCACCTCATCCAGCAGATCTTCACCGCCCTCTTCATGACCAACTGCGTGAAGCTCTCCGAAAACGTCCGGACCGGCATGCTTGATTTTCTGCTCCTCATGCCCGTGAACGCCCGGTTCCTGATCTCGCTTCGCCACGTCGATTTCGGAGCCTTCGTCAACGCAGGCTCTGCAGTCGCCGTCATGACCTATGCCGGCCGCAAGTTGGAACTTGATCCCTCCCTGGCCCAGTACACCGCCTTCGCGCTGCTCCTGTTCGTTGGCCTATCCGTCCACTACTCGGTCATGTATCTGCTCGCCTGCATCAGTTTCTGGACCGTCCGCGCCCAGGGCATCGTGTGGGGCTATTACAATCTGTTTCAACTCGCCCGCCTGCCCGACGAAGCGTTCCGCGGCCTTTTCCGAGGTGTTTTTACCTTTGTCCTTCCAGTGCTGCTCGTAACCAATGTCCCCGTCAAAGTCCTCATCGAGAAGCTGTCCTCCCCCTTCGAGATCCTGTGGCTCGTCGGCCTGAGCGCCGGTTTGTTCGTCCTTTCCGAAATCTTCTGGCGCTTCTCCGTGAAGCACTATGGCAGCGCCAGTTCCTGATCGTTCCGCTCAGCGAATCCCCGCCTCGGCGACCGCCTCCGGCGCTCGAAGCGTCGTCAGGTACTCCACCAGATCCACCAGGTCCCGCCGGCTGACGACCGAGCCCAGCCCCGCTGGCATTACCGAGAGTTGCTGACGCTCCCGACGAATCACGTCGGACTTCTTCAGCCTTACCACCGCGCCGGTCTGTTGCTTGATCGCCAGCTCATCCTCCGTCTCGCTCGCCAAGAGCCCGAAGACCTCCTCTCCATCTCGTGTCTCAAGGCTCCAGCCCTCATACCCGAACGAGATTCCCGAACTCGGATCCAGGATCGACTCGTACAACGCCTGACGCCCCAGTTTCGTCCCGATCTGCGAAAGGGCCGGACCAAAATCCAGCCCGAAATCGCCGACCACGTGGCACTTGCTGCACGAAGCCTCCTCACTCCGAAACACCTTCTCCCCTCGGATCGGGTCCCCCCGCATTTGCGCCAACTCCGGCACCGTCGGCAACTCCCCGCCGTCCGCGCTTCGCGGCGCCGGCAGGACCCGTGCCGCCGCGCCCCGAATCTCCGGCCAGCGCGCCTGCGCCAACGCCAGACTCGCGGTCGTCCGACCCGCCTCGTCCAAACCCCCTTCGTCCGCCAGCCGAAGCAGTTCCCGCGCCCCCGCCTCGCTTTGGGCCAGACCCCGGATTGCCATCGCCCGGGATGGGACCGGGGTCCGCGCCAACTTCACCGCCTCCACCAGGAAACCGACGCCCCGCGTATCGCCGGAGTTCGCAATTGCCTGGAGCAAACCGTATTGCCGCTCGGCGTCGGCGTCGGCGTCGCGCAGGGCCGATTCGACCCGATCCGCGCCACCCCCACCCAGAACCATCCGGATGGCTTCAGCGGCGGCGTTGTCCGCGGGATGTTTCGCCGCGACGTCCAGCAACCCCGCCTCCTGCCCGGTCAACTTGAAGTCCCGCACCAGTTCAACGAATTGCGGAGTGCCCCGGGTGGTTTCCAAGACACGCATCAGGGCACTTTTCAACGCCGGATTCGCCTCGAAATCCATGCCCTTCAATCGCTGAAGGGCCTCCAACGCCGCCGATCCCGCCGCCGGACTGTCTGCCGGAAACGCCGGCGACCCTAGTCCCAACACCGCCGCCATCATCCCGATTCCGATGTGTGCCCGCATAGTCGGCCCGCATTACCGGTCACCTTCCCCGGTCTTGGCAATCCCGGATCTCCCGTCGTCTTGAAGGCGGGTCGACGGTGCGTGACGTGACAGTCGATGAGAGAACTTACGCCAGCGCCTCGAAACGGCCGGCGCTCGGGGCCGACCCTGATTCCTCCAGCAGACGCACCATCGCCTCGCCCTGCTGCGTCATGACGGCTTGTGCTTTGTCCAGCACAGCCACGCTCACGTCCTGGCGGGCCTTTTGGGCATCCATCGCGCTTTCGAGCAAGCCGATGACCGACGATCCGGAGATGGTCATACGACGAAGGTATCGGCCGCTGGAATTCACGGCTTAAGCAGGCGGGGCCAAAAACCTCACTCCGCCGCCCCGCCTCCGCCCCTCCTGGCACCTGCCTGGGCGCCCGCGAGCGCCCCGAACAGTCGCTGCCGCCAATAGGGTATCGGCGCCATCAGCAGGGTTCCCGTCCCCTCGTAAATGCGGACAAAACCTTCCCCGGAGGTCATCGACCCGAAAAGCGACTTCGTCGCCCGTTGCGCGGAGTACTGGATGGTACCGGTTCGGGCCAGCACGTAGTTGCCATCCACGGTCATGCGGTCGTTCTGAAGCTGAACCACTTCCACCGGGCCCTGGGATTGGAGGACGATCGTTCCCTGTCCCCCGAGCTTCGTCTGGAAATCCAGGAATCCCTCGCCGCTCTTGAAGGCCGTCAGCGCGCTCTCCCGGTGCACATCCACCGTGATCCCCATCTCAGACGCCCAATAGGCCCCGCTCTCGGTGATCCACGTGTGGCCTCCGCCATCAAAAATGTAAAAGCCGCCGAACGATGGCTCGAGGAAGAGTTCCCCAGTCCCTGTGTAGGTCGGGCGAAACACCTTCTCCCCTGTCGCCAACGCCTTGAAAAAGCCGCCCAGACTCGGCGCCTTCGACTCCATTGTGATCGGCCCCTTCATGTAATACAGGGCACCCGACTCGGTCCGGACCGTCTCGTTGTTGAGTGTGACCTTCACCAACCGGACACCCTCCTGTTCAATCGTTTCGAAGTGAGCCATAGGATGCCCGATCCTGTCCGGTTTCCCGGCCGGTGCAATCCCCCGAACTTTCCGCGTGCATCGCCCCGCAGCGAAGGGATTCTTCAAACGCTTCGCCAATGCCCGGCACACCCGAACAACTGGGATTCGATTTCGCTTCCGGCGGGGCGGGTGGGGACGGGCTGAACCACTGGCACGAGCAGCGCCAGGCGGCCATTCAGGAACTCGCCCGAAAGCTTGGCCTCCCACTGGATCGAAAGGTCGAGGCCTACCTTAAGGACGGCACCTGCCTGCGGGGTATTCTGCATCTCGCCCGGGACGAACTCCTGATCGACCCGAAACGCGACCTCACGCTCCTCCTTCGCATCGACCGCTGCACCTTCACTCCCACCGAAATCGAGTCGTGCGTCCGCCTCGACTGAGCCCGACCGCCCTCTCCGATCGCTATGCAACCGCTCGGGCCTTTGCAACCGGCCGTGCTCGTCACCGCCTGGCTCACCCTCGCCGCATGGTGCCTCGGCGAAATCCTCCGCGCACGCCTGCCTGAGCGGAAGTCCCCGCTCTTCGAGGTCGTCTGGCCGCTCGGCGCCGCACTCCTCCTTGTCCATATCCTGGTGGCCTTCGCCACGCGACATGACTGGAGCCACGACGCCGCGGTGGCCGAGACGGCGCGCCAGACGGAGGAGACTTTCGGCGTCCGCTGGGGCGGCGGTGTCTGGATCAATTATGCGCTGACGCTCTGGTGGTGGCTCGACGCCTTTCGCATTTCGATCCTCCGGAGGCCCCCGAACCAGCCTTGGGTCGGAGAGTGGATTCGCCGGGTCCTCTTCTTGTTTCTCTGGTTCAACGCGGCTGTCGTCTTCGCCCAGGGTCCCTCCCGCATCGTCGGCGCCGTCGCCTGTGGGGCGGTGGCCCTGAGTTGGCGAAAGAGGCGATAAGATCGGATGCAGGCTCAAATCCAAATTGGAGACGGGCCCCATTGCATCGATCGAATGTGGATTGTCCAAATCCGAGGCGCGACCCCGAGTTCTTCACTGCTCTACTTACGGTGACAGGTGCTTTTCGCGCTCTTCCCTCGTCAGCCCCCGTGGAACATGCCGGTTGGCGACCGCGAGCAAGTCTTCCACCGAACCACAGACCTCGCACTCGTACACGCGGGCCGGGGCGAAAATACTGCCCACCATGGCCCGTGATCCGTCGGGGCTGAAGCTCAAGGTCCGGATCTCGCCGTTGGTTCCGACCAAGCCGGCCAGTCGTCGTCCTGTCGACGTCTGCCAAAGTTCCGCCGTCATGGATCGGGAGGTGGCCGTCAACAGGCATTGGCCGTTGGGGCT
>JBBQIU010000399.1:0-4272 GCA_038325245.1 Verrucomicrobiota bacterium | reverse complement strand
GGCGGTAGAGGAGGTGGAGGGCGCGATAGAACTGGAGAAGGACGCGTCCGAGGGACTCGAGTTCCTGGGCGAGGGCGGGAGGGATGAGGAAGGGGGCTGGAGCGATGCGCCAATGTTGTTCAGCGAACAAACCATTGGGTGGGAGACGGGAGCGAACGCCGTGGGCGACGGTGGTGGCGGAGGGGTCCGGGAGGGTGCGGACGGTTGGGTTGGGTTGCGGCGATGGGCTGGAGGCCACGGCTCAGGCTAGGGACGGTGGGAGACGGGGTCAAATCGAGGGTTGGGGCATGGGGAAAATGGCAATGCGAGAGCGTTCTTGACCAAATCTTAAACGCCTAATTAACTAAGTGGGTTCCCGGGCGTCTGAATTCACAGTGTTGTGTTGGCGGGTGAATTTGGATGCGGAGGTTTGCCGGTCTGACTGGTGAATTTCACTAGCTGGGTTTCTAACAACATACTACTCCCAACCCACCCGTAGTTATGGCGAGCGGTCATGTGAAGTGGTTCGACAACAAGAAGGGCTTTGGATTCATAGCCAACGAAGGTGGCACTGACATCTTCGTGCATTACTCCTCGATTCAAGGCGGGGGTTTCAAGACCTTGAAAGAGGGCGAATTGGTTCAGTTCGACCTCGTGGAAAGCGACAAGGGTTTGAAGGCGCAGAACGTGCAGCGCGCCGCCGCTTGATGTGATGTTGGGCGGTTGCTTCGAAGGCGAACTGACCCTTGGACGCCGCTCTGCCGGGGAGTACTCTCGCGTGAATGCGAGGAAGTGTTCCGCCACCGGCAGAGTCTCTTTATGTTCACGTCCCTTTTTGTGCGCAGAAGTGCGAGTACTGCGCCTTCTATTCCACGGCGGCGGATGGGGCATTGGTGAATCGGTATGTCGCCGGGCTGATCCGCGAACTGGGAACGCGCCGGACGGAACTCTCTCCCACTCCCAAGACGATCTTCTTCGGCGGAGGAACGCCGTCCCTGCTGACGCTTCGACAATGGGAACAGGTCTTGGGGGCATTTTCGGAGTTGGGACTTCTGGGGGCGGATGAATGGACGGTGGAGTGCAATCCGGCGACAATCTCTGCGGACAAGGCACGACTTCTGAGGGAATCCGGGGTGAATCGCGTCTCCATGGGGGTCCAGTCGCTGGACGAAGGGCTGTTGGACCGCTTGGGGCGTGTGCACAGCCGGGAGATGGTTTTCAGATCCTACGAGATCCTTAGGAACGCCGGATTCCAGCGGGTGAACCTCGACCTGATGTTTGGAATTCCCGGGCAGACCCGGGGGGTCTGGCGCTCGACCCTGCGCGAGGCGATTGCCCTGGGGAGTGAGCACTTGTCTTGTTACGAGGTGATCTATGAAGAGGACACGCCCCTGTATGAGCAGCTCAAGGCGGGCGTGTTTGACGTCGACGATGACCTGGCGTCCGCGATGTTCGAGGAGTTGGTGACGGCGGCGGGGGAGGCGGGATATCAGCAATACGAGGTGGCGAATTTTGCCAAGGGCGCGGGCGTTGTACGGGTGGCTCCGGGTGGGGGCGTGGGGGGGATTCCGGAGGAGGCCTGTCGGCACAATGTGAACTATTGGCGTGGAGGCGCCTATGCGGCGTTCGGGCCGAGCGCGTCGGGATACGAGGCGGGTCGGCGGTATCGGAATGTGGCAAACACGCAGCGGTACTGTGAGGGGATCGAGTCCGGCGCCGGCGCGGTGGACTGGGAGGAGCGGCTGACACCGATGGCTCGGGCCGGGGAGATTGCGGCATTTGGGCTGCGGATGAATGCCGGTTGGCCCTGGCAGGCTTTTCAGGACGTGACGGGCCACGATCTCCGGCAGGAGTGGAACGAGGAGATGGACCGGTTGGTGGAGTCGGGGTGGGGCGAGCGGGATGCGGAGGGATTTCGGCTGACGCGAGCGGGGCTTCGTTTTGCGGATGCGGCGGGAAGCGAATTCCTGAGGCCGGACGGGGCGACGGAGATTCGGAGGGGCGGGAGTACGGTCCCGTTTCCGGGATAGGCGGAGGTTCCACGAGGTTGTAGCGCAGGTTGCCCAACCTGCTGTATCGCCGGCAGCCCTGCCTGCGGGCCCGGTCAGGGGCGAGGTTGCGCCGGCCGGTTGGGCAACCGGCGGCACGGCAGACTGGGCAGTCTGCGCTACGGCGCAGTTGCGTGGCTTTACAGGGGAGACCCCTGGCGCCTAGGTTGCCGGGCCATGTTGGGGCCGGGACTTGAACGCGTTGTGCTGGGAATGAGCGGCGGGGTGGATTCGTCCGCCGCGGCGGCGCTTCTGTTGGAACAGGGTTTCGACGTGGTGGGGATCACTTTGAAATTGTGGCCGCAGGACTGTGTGTCGCGGGCGGAGGACAAGTGCTGCGGTCCCCAGGCGGTGGCCGATGCCCGGGCGGTGGCCCACCGGTTGGGGATACCCTTCTATCTGGTGGACGAGGCGGAGGATTTTCAGAAGGAAGTGGTGCAGTATTTCGCGGATGAGTACCGGGCGGGGCGAACGCCGAATCCCTGCGTGATGTGCAACGAGAAACTGAAGTTTGGAACGTTGCTGCGACGGGCGCGTCAGTTGGGGGCGGAGTCGGTGGCCACGGGGCACTATGCCCGGGTCGAGCGCGACGAAGCCACGGGCCGGCACCTTTTGAAACGAGGCCGGGATCTTCGGAAGGACCAGAGCTACTTCCTCTTTTCGCTGCGACAGGACCAGTTGGCGCGGACCCGTTTTCCTCTGGGAGAGCTGACGAAGGCCGACACCCGGGAGATTGCGCGGGAGTCGTCGCTGAAGACGGCCGAGAAGGAGGAGAGCATGGAGATCTGCTTTGTTCCGGACAACGACTACGGCCGATTCCTGCAGCAGGCGAAACTGGTCGCCAAGCATCGCGGGGACATCGTGGATCTGCAGGGGCGGGTGATGGGGCAGCACGATGGGATCGAGTTTTTCACGATCGGTCAGCGCCGTGGTTTGGGAATTGCGGCGGCGAAGCCACTCTATGTGCTGGATCTCGATCCGGTACGGAACCGGGTGGTGGTTGGGGAAGAAGCGGACTTGGAACGGGATTCGCTCGAGTTGGAGCGATGCAACTGGATTGCGATGGCAGAGCCTCCGGAGCAGGTGAAGGCGTTGGTGAAGATCCGGTACAACCACCCAGGCACGCAGGCGACAATCCGGCCGGGTCCGGGCGGGACTGCGGAGGTTCGGTTTGATGAACCTCAGCGGGCGATCACTCCGGGCCAGGCGTGTGTTTTCTACGATGGGGATGTCGTGTTGGGGGGTGGTTGGATCACCCGGCGGCGCGGGGAAGGGGAAATTCGCTCCGTTCTCGAAGGGTTGCCGACGCATTGAGGCGATGAAGTCGACGCGACGGCATTGTGTGGTGTGGGTGACCGTCCCGAACCGAGTGACGGCCCGGCGCCTTGCCCGGGCGGTCCTGGCGGCCCGGGCGGCTGCGTGTGTCAACATCGTGCCCGGTGTGGAGTCGCATTACTGGTGGAAGGGAAAGCTGGAAAAGGCTGGGGAATTGCTGCTCGTGATGAAGACGGCCCGCAACCAGTTGGAGGATTTGGAGAAGCTGGTGCGCGCCGGACACCCGTACGACACCCCCGAGTTCGTCGTGCTTCCGCTCGATGGAGGAAACGAACGTTACCTGGACTGGATCGATGCGAGTCTTGAAGGCTCTCGTGCCTGAGTCATTGGAGCGGCCCTCGAAATACATGCCCGAGCGAATCGAACTCACCCATGTGACGGAAGCAGCGAAGGAGCCCGCGCGATGGGCGGTGTTGGTCGTGGAACCAGGACGGTCGGAGTTGAGAGTGGCGGCGCTGACCGTGTTCGATCGACTTCTTGTGGCACTGCACCGCGCCGGTTTCTTGTCCATCACGGTGGTGAGTGTGGGGCTTCCACCTCCGGCCCCGCGTGCCAGGGCCTGGGGGGTGACGTTCCTTCAGTCGTCGGCGATCCCGGCGATCGAGGGTCCGACCCTGATCGTTCGGGGGGAGGTGTTGTTGGAGGCCGGGGATCTTAAGAGGTTGGCGTCGGACGGTGGGCGTTTGGTTGGGAGTTCCGGGGAGCGATTTCCCGTGGGAGTGGTTTCCGGCGATGGGAGCGAGTGGGAGGCCGAAATTGACCTCCTGCCGCCCATGGAGGCGGAAGGGGTGGCGAAGTGGATTCGGAACGCGGGGGAAGCGCAAGAGGCCGGGCGCGTGTTATGGGCTTCTCTCAAGAATTCATCGGATGGGTGGGTGGATCGCGTCTTCAACCGTCCGTTGGGGCGGCC
>JBBQIU010000398.1:0-4297 GCA_038325245.1 Verrucomicrobiota bacterium | reverse complement strand
CCCGCGGCGCCCCCCGTCCAGGTTGCGTCGGTCTGGGCGCCAGCCGATGGGACCAGTGGCAGCAACGGGAGCAAGGCGGCCAAACGTGCGGCGACCCGGAGGCGGGCGGCCTGCAAGGCTGAGGTTCGCGGACGAGATTCGGATGAGACAAGACCGTGTTGGGGATGATTCATAATCCTTGCGTCTAAACCATATCCTTATTGCATCCGCTCCACGTCCCTCAAGAACCAAGATGGAATTTGCCGGATGGCGTCAGGTCGAGTTTGAACACGACCACTTGGAGCCTCCCGCGGTGGCGCGAGGTCCCGGGAGGCGATCCCGCCCTTGAGGTCCTTGTCGTCAGGGCGGGGCTGGGTGGGAGCGAGAATCAACGGAAGAGCGGCGACGCGTGAGGGGAGCGGTCGCCGCCAATCCACCAGCTCCTGGCGGGTGCCGAACTCCGTCGCCATGAGTGGCTGTGACAACTCGCTTTTTCGGAATCGCTGCTTGCGGTCCCGGTCCTGATGGGGTGCCCTTGGGGTCGATATGCCCGAGAATACCACCACTTGGCCGGAACTCGCTGTTTCGCTGTTCGAGAAACTCACCGGACGCGGGGCAGAAGTCACCTACGAGTTCGTTAATCTGGAGGTTCATGTGCCGAACGTCATGGGCCCTGACCCCAAACACGGTCACTGGAAACTCAACGGGGTCGTCAAGATCCGAACTCGGGAGACTGCCGGGCAGTGAGCTCGACTCCCGTCCCGGCTGGCGCTGAGACAGCCGTCGAATGGGTTCCCGACTTGACCCTCGAATACGGGGGAAGGGTCGCCGCTACTCTTGTGTCCCGCGACGGGCGCTGTGTTCTGGAGATTGCGAGCCTGACCGCCTTTAAGACTCTCGGTCCCGTATTTGAGAACTGGAAGACTCCAACAAGTAGTGACTGGCTGAATCGGCTCGCCTGCATTCTTCCGACTGGTCTGGAGATCCAGCTCCATGGTGTGTCGATCGGTAGTTACCACCCTCGCGCGGCCCTGAACTGGGCGGCTAAGGCGGTAGGATTGCCATTCGGAAGCCTGGTCATCGACAAGCTGGCTCTGATTCGTGCTTCCCTGAAGCGAGGATAATCCGTGTAGCGGATCGGAATGCGGTGCACCCGGATGCGCCTTTTCAGGGTTGCACGGAGCTCAGGAGGAGGATCATCCACGACAGCGTCACCAGCATCGGGTACGGGCGTTCGCGCGTTGTGGACGTCTCCCAGGTGTCACGATACCCAACAGTGTTATTGCCATTGGAAAGGCGGCTTTCTCCCGATGGATGTGTTCATGAACACCGACGGCACGCTTTCACCGGTGTCCGTGTACGAGTCCGAGGGCACTGAGTGCCGGGTCTGGAGGCACGTCCCAAAAATCACTTCTCGCGGGATCATAGCGGCCTGTTATGCAATTCTCACCGCTTGAAGCCAGCCCAAAGTACGGAATCCCAGAATGTGTTGGGTGCGCGGTCGGAGGTGCTGACGATGACGGCAGATTGACGACATCCTGGTTGCGGTATTACGGTATTACCCATGCCAACGCTGACGTTCAAGGTGACCGAGGAGGAGGCGCACGTCATTCGGGCCCTGGCTCGGCGGCAAGGGCTGTCCGTCTCGGAGTACCTTCGGCGGCAAGCGCAGCCGCGCAGCAGGAGAACTGGGCCCATCGGTCGGACGCGGTGCGCCCACACCGGCGCGGCCATCTTCGCACCAGCGCCTGATCTTCCCCCGCTGACCACGGCTTCGGTCCGCCAGATGCTGGCCGAGTTCCCATGAAGTACCTGCTCGACGTCAACCTGCTCGTGGCATGGGGATGGGCCGACCATGCGGAACATGGACGGGCCGCGTCCTGGATCGCACGGACCCGGCGGATGCGTGGCGCGGTGTTGTTCACCTCTCCCATTCCCCAGCTCGGGTTTGTGCGAGTTTCGGTTCAACGAACCGCCGGGCAGGTGTCGCCAACAGAGGCTGGAGACACCCTGGCGGGGATGTTGGGCACGCTGGGATCGACCCACCGGTTTCTGCCCGACGATCAGGCGGCCGCGGCTTGGCCGGAATGGTGTCGCGGCGCGGGGCACACGACGGATGCGCACCTGGTGAGGCTGGCTGACTCCCACCAAGCCACGTTGGCCACTTTGAACATCGGGATTCCCGGTGCCTTCGTCGTGCCGCAGGCGGACAAAGCGGACTGAGGCAAGCGCCTGTCCAGTGGTTTGGGAGGGCCAGTGGATGCTAGATGGAAATTCCGAGGGACCAGGATCCGGCATTTACAGGATAAGCCGGGCTAAGGTAGAAACGGAGTCGGCTCTCGATGAACCATTCCCAAGTCATAGCAAGGGGCCTGCCGGGAACCGCCCACCCTAACCCTCTCTCGGAGGGAAAGGGAATGGCGTGCAACGCGAGAGGAACGATTGGGTTGTCGCGTGCGAGCAACGCGAACCCATTCCAGGAGAACCTGGGGTCATACCCTCGAAACCCGCTGAGCGGTTTCTCCCTCGCCGGCTTGCGGGAGAGGGTCGGGGCATGGCGCGTCGAAGCAAAGCGAAGACGGCTGAGGGTGCCGAAGCGGTGCGAGGACGGCGACGAACGTTCCGCAGTTCATGGTCTCAATGCGCGATTTGCGAATTGTCCGGCCTCCCCACATACCCTTCGACGGGCGGTCCTGACGTTGGTGATGACATGGCTTGCCGCAGGCGCCGGGGTTGGCGTGGGTGTCCGGGCCGAGGGCTCGGGCGAAGGTTCACCGGGGCGTGAGAGGGCCGGATTCACGACGGAACAGCGGGAACATTGGGCCTTCCAGATGGTGAAGTCGCCGTCGGTGCCGGAAATGGGTGGCGCGGACCGGGCGATGGTCAGGAACGTCATCGACGCGTTCGTGCTCAAGGGCCAGGCGGCGGCGGGGGTGGTGCCGGGGCCGGAGGCCGATGCGCTCACGCTGATCAGGCGCGTGACGCTTGATTTGACGGGACTTCCTCCGACCCCGGGCGAGGTGGAGGCTTTTCTGTCTGACGCGGCGCCGGGCGCCTACGAGCGGGTGGTGGAACGATTGCTGGCGTCGCCGCACTTCGGGGAGCGCTGGGCGCGGCACTGGCTGGATCTCGCGCGTTACGCGGAGAGTGAAGGCTTCAAGGCGGATGAGACGCGTCCGAACGCCTGGCGATACCGGGACTACGTGATCCGGTCGTTCAACGACGACAAGCCGTATGACCGTTTCGTGATGGAGCAGGTCGCGGGCGACGAATTGTGGCCGAACGACCCGGACGCGCGCGTGGCCACAGGGTTCAGCCGACATTATCCGGACGAGAGCAATGCGCGGAACCTGATGCAGCGGCGTCAGGAGATTCTGAACGATGTCACCGACACCGTCGGCTA
Organism: Verrucomicrobiota bacterium; assembly: GCA_038325245.1. Lineage (GTDB taxonomy): Bacteria > Verrucomicrobiota > Verrucomicrobiia > Limisphaerales > CAIMTB01 > CAIMTB01. The sequence goes on along the minus strand of JBBQIU010000398.1, from coordinate 915 downwards.
CGCCTTCACGGGGTTGTCGTATGCGTGTGCGCGGTGTCACGACCACAAATGGGACCCGATTTCGCAGGCGGATTACTTCCGATTGCAGGCGTTCTTCGCCAACACGACGGCGGTTGATGCCATTCCACTGGCACCCGAGTCGCAGCGTTTGGAGCACACGAGGCGGCTCGCCGTCTGGGAGGAGGCGACCCGGGAGATCCGGGAGGACCTGGTGCGCATCGAGAGCCCGGCTCGAAACGCGATCATCGCGGACTATGTCGAGAAGTACCCGGCCGAGATCCAGGCGATGCTCGTCAAGCCCGCGAGGGAACGGGTGCCGTTCGAGCAGCAGATGATGGCGAAGGCCGAGTTGTACCTGAACCCGGAGTCGCACCAATACGTGGCCCCAGCCTCCGCCGTGGGGGGGCGCCTCAAGGGTGAGGAGAAGGAAAAATGGTCGGAGCTGCGGGCGGGGTTGAAGAGGTTCTCGGAACTGCATCCTGGCGTGCTTCCCTTGGGCACGGGAGTGGTGGATCTGGGACCCGGCTGCCCACCGACGCACATCCTGCGGCGGGGCAACTGGGACGCGCCGGAGGACGAGGTGGAACCGGGGTTCCTTTCGGTTCTGGGTCATGGCCCGGCGGAAGTGCGGCCCGTACCGGCGGGCACGAGCGGGCGGCGGGCGGCGCTGGCTCGAATTCTTGTGGATCCGGATAACCCGCTCACGGCGCGGGTGATGGTGAACCGTCTTTGGCATCATCACTTTGGACGCGGGTTGGTCGGAACTCCGAGCGACTTCGGGCTCAAGGGGGACCAGCCCACGCACCCCGAATTGCTGGATTGGATGACGCGGGACTTCGTTGAGAAAGGTTGGAGCCTGAAGCACATGCACCGTCGGATCGTGACGTCGGCGACCTATCGGCAGTCCTCGCAACA
>JBBQIU010000397.1:0-4305 GCA_038325245.1 Verrucomicrobiota bacterium | reverse complement strand
GGTTGATCTCTGGTCGAGGAGCGCGCCTCCAAGTCGCCGCCACATTCGCCGCATGGTGCGGGTTCGCGGGCGCTCAGGCTTGGGGCGATCCCGCCGGGTTTTCCGTTGTCGCTGGGTCCGCGAACCTTGAGCAGGGTGGAGCCCATTCCCGGATAAGCGCCTCGGATGGCGCGTTTCTCCAGTGGCCGAGCTTCGACATCCGTCCCGGGGAAAGCCTGACCTTCGAACAGCCTTCGGCCGCGTCCGTCGTTTGGAACCGGGTCGACGGCACCTTGCCGTCGTCGATCCATGGCAGATTGGAGGCGAACGGGGTCGTCGTGCTCTCGAATCAAAACGGGTTCCTGTTCGGAACCCAGTCCTATGTGCGGGCTGCAGGACTGGTGATCACCACCGCGCCGCTTTCGGCCGACCCCGTTGGAGTGGGGGCCGGCTGGACCTTTGCTGGCGCACCGCCGTCGGCACCGATCGTCAACTACGGACGTCTTGAGACAACGTCGGGCGGTTCACTGTTTCTCATCGCCAGGAAGGTGGAGAATCATGGCTCTCTCGAGGCGCGCGAAGGGCAGGTTGGGCTGGTGGCGGGAGACGAAGTGCTCCTCTCGGAGCGCTCGGACGGCAGAGGGCTTAGCGTCCGCGTTAAGCTCCCGCACGGATCTGTGGACAATCAGGGAAGGGTGGTCGCCGATGGGGGCCGAATCCTTCTGGAGGCTCAGACGGTCAACCAGGAAGGCCTGCTTCGCGTCGACTCCGTGCGGGAACGAAACGGGAAGATCGAGTTGATAGCCAGCGACGACATCACGTTAGGGTCACGCTCGCGTTTGAAGGCCGACGGGGACATTGTCGGTACCAGCGGTGGAGGGGAGATTCGGATCAGTGCGGGCCGCAGTTTTATCGACGAGGGCGGATCTTCATTGAATGTACGGGGTGGGCAGCGGGGAGGGGACGGAGGCTCGATCGCCATCTCGGCACCCCGCATGACGGCGATCCGTTCTGACCTCGATGCAACGGCTGGTTCCGATGGCGACTCGGGCACACTTGCGATCGATCCCGTGGACATCGTCCTGGGGTCCGAGGGCGATGGAGGTGTGGATGGAGGTTTCGTTTCCGAGATGACGCCGCCGGATGTGCTTCGCCTCGATGTGAACCGTGTGTTCAAAGGATTCCGGCAGATCGACCTGCAAGCCTCCCGTTCCATCACTCTCGCGGAAGGAACTTTGTGGGACCTGCCATCCAGCACCGGTTTCGATGAGTCAGGCAGTCTTCTGACTCTCCGAGCGGGGGTCGCGATCGAGTTCGAATCTGGCACCAAGGTCGTCGGAGGCAATCACTGGGGAATTTCCTTGCTGGCCGGATCCACGTCTCCGGGGACGGAGCCACAAGTGGGAGTAGGCAGCATCCAATTGCGAGGGGACGCCACCATCGAGACCGGGAAAGGAAGCATCGATGCGATGTCGGGAGGGGGAGTGATCGTCCAGTCGGGTGCGATCCGAACCTTGGCCGGGGGCGACATCCGTATAAGCGCAATAGGCGGAGACGTGAATGCGGGAGCCAATCCGAATGCACCGCGCGGATTCGTCTTCACGCGGCGAGGGGATGGATACTCAGTCGATCCCGCGTTGACGGGGATCGCGACCGCCGGCGGAGGCGACGTGACGATCCGGGCGGGGGGGAAAATCACGGCATTCCTGCCACCCCAAGTGGGAAACGGCGTCGCGAGCGAGGCAGGGGTCGGGGCTTTTGGTGCAGATCCGGGGGACGTGACGTTGACAGCGGGTAGCGACGTCGCGGGACACTTTGTCGTTCGAAACGGTGTGGGAACCATCCAAGCTGGCAACAATGCGGGGGACGGCAGCCGTCCACTGGCGTTGAGCCTTGTGCGGGGGGCGTGGAAGGTCGACGCCGCACATTCGATTCTCCTGCAGGAGGTCCGCAACCCGAATGGGGTGTTCAACTCCAGCAGCCTTTCCAATCCGTTCCGACATCTTTTCGACTACGCCCCCGATGCCTCGGTCGATCTGACGGCAGGGAACCAAGTTTACATTCTCGGAAGTGGGCTTCCCAGGCCCGGTAGTTCGAGAGTGCCCTTGGTGTTTCCTCCGCTCCTCAGGATCGACGCCGGAAGCGGCGGTGTCGTGCTCGGAAATCGGATCACCCTCTTCCCTTCACCGGTGGGCGGAATGGAGGTTGTCACGCATCACGGCGGTGACTTGCGCAGCGATAGTACCGGACAAGCCAGGTACTTGGTTGTATCGGACTCCGAGCGCCTCCAATGGACTGGGGAGACCGATTTCTCGGAGGCGGACCGCGGCGGAAGGCTCTTGCATCTCGCCGACCTGAATCCGATCAAGCTCGAGATCGACGGATCGGTGAGGGAGATCAACCTATCGACGCCGAAAGCGGTGTCGATGGTGGTCAGGGGCGACATTCTCAATTCCAGCGTGACCGCCTACAATCTCCGTTTGGCCGACGTGAGCCGGATCGAGGCGGGCGGGCGGATTGCCTATCGGAATTACTACACGTTTTTGATTTTGCCCGCCGGAACCGCTGCTCCGGATTTTTCCCTGTTCGAGAGGGCGTTAGACCCGGCCGCACGTGGAATCCAACGTCAATTCCTCTACGATCCGCAGACGCGCCGCCTGGGGTATGGCGGACGCATGTTCGGATCCGTTCGCGATCTCCTTGTTGGGATGCAGGTGAATGGGGACACCGGCGCCATTGAGACGCGTGCATTCGTGGATGGGTCGATCATTCAGCAGCTATTCTCACTGAGTCAGGACGTTCCAACCTCACCCGTGGAGGGCTTCGAGATTGGAGGACCAGGACGACTGGAGATCAAGGCTGCGTCCCTGGATTTGGGGGTGTCTCGCGGAATATCTTCGCGAGGGATCGGCTTGAATCCTGCCCTCGCCTTGGTGACCCCCCGGGGCGCCGGTCTGCATCTGGAGCTTTCGGGCGATTTGGAGATGTTTTCGTCCACGATCATCTCCCAATACGGCGGAGAAATCCGGATTCGGAGCGGGGGGCGGGTCAACATTGGTTCTCAGGAAAGCCTGGGTGGGAGCGATCTCCCGCGGGGTGTCATCAGTCTGGCCGAAGCCGCGATCGACATCGAGGCGCGAGGCGATGTGGCAGTGAACGGTTCGAGAGTCGCGGCTTATGATGGCGGGAACATTCGGATTCGTTCCTTGGAAGGCGACGTTGACGCCGGCGAGGGAGGAAGCGGATACGTGCGCGTTACGAAACTCCTTATCGATCCGACCACAGGCGAGGTGGTTTCCTTGAATGCAACGATCCCGGGTAGCGGTATTCTTGCCACAAGCTTCCCGATCGAGGCCCCCTGGGAATTGTCGTCCCGGATCGGTGACATCTGGGTTGAGGCCCCGTCCGGCAATATTTCGGCCAGCCGGGGTGGGATCGTCCAGCTCGCATTGGGGCCGCGCGCCAACCGGGACGCCTCAATCACCTTGAGAGCCGGCAGCCGGAGCGATGACGGAACCGTGAAAGTGGGGAATATCCGCGCGGGTGCCTCCGGTGTGATCGGGGGACGGGTGCGATTGGAAGCGACGGGTGACATCGATGGCTTGGTGGTCGCAGGACAGGATCTGGAAATTTCGTCGCAGCAGAACGTCAACGTCACGGCACTGGCCCAGGGCGGTGTCAGCGTCAGTGCGAGCGGTTCCGTTTCGGGAACCATAGCTGGCGTGGGCGGAGTTGCCGTCACCGGCGAGTCCGTCAGCGCGGCGTTGGTGTCCCAAAACATCACCACCACGGGGGAAACGAGTGGCGCCGCGGCAGCGAACCCCGCAAACACGGCGGGCGTTGGAACGATTCAAGCGGCAGCATCATCTGCGGTGGAGGCGGCCAGTTCCACCGACAGCCCGAAATCGGAGTCCAAGGAGGAGGAAGACAAGGAACGCCCCAAAGTCTCCGCCCGCGTTCCCCGGGTGACCGTAATCCTTCCCGAACCTGTCTCCGGAACCCCGTAAGCCGGAACGATGCAGTTGAGAAACCGCGAATGAAGCCAATGAACGCGAATCCCTGCCGTCCCCACCGAAAACCCGGGTCCGAAAACGCGCACCAAGCGCCGCGGCTTCAAACGTTCACCTCCACGCGCCCGGAGCCTTGCTTCCAGTAGCGTTCATTCGTGTCCTTTCACGATTCAACTGAGTCGTTCCGGCTAACTCGCTCCCGAGCCTGATACCGGGCTGGGCGACGAAGGAGCATGGAACTGGAAACCTCTGCAAGACAGTCACCAGGGATGAACTACAGGTGTCGGGCGAGTTCGCGAATCGGAACAGCCATGGT
>JBBQIU010000396.1:0-4309 GCA_038325245.1 Verrucomicrobiota bacterium | reverse complement strand
ATTGGGTGTCGGAGATGTTGGATTTCCCGTTTTTCTGGACGTAGATGCCGCCGCTGGAGCTGATCCGTTTCGGCCAGCCGATGCCGAGCATCCACCGGGCGGTGTCGAGCATGTGCACGCACATGTCGCCGACGATTCCGTTGCCGTACTCCATGAACGTGCGCCACCAGCGGAGATGGGGGCTTCCGTCGTAGGGACGGAGCGGGGCCGGACCGGTCCACATTTCATAATCGAGGTGATCCGGAACGGGCTCGAGCGGCGGGTTCTCATTAGCGCGCATATGGAAGTAGCAGCACATGTCGACGTGCGCGATTTTTCCGAGAAGTCCGGCGTCGACGACCTGTTTCTTGACGTCGATGAGGTGCGGGGTGCTCTTGCGCTGGGTGCCGATCTGAACGACGCGCTTGTGCTGACGGGCGGAGGCGAGGATGGCTTCGCCCTCGAGCACATCGACGCTGATGGGTTTTTGCAGGTAGACATCGGCGCCGGCCTCGATGGCGGCGATGGCCTGGAGGGCGTGCCAGTGGTCGGGGGACCCGATCAGGACGTTGTCGAGGTCCTTCTCCTTGAGCATTTCCCGGTAGTCATTGTAGGTGCGCGGCTGTTTCTTCGATTTCTGGCGTTGGGCGGCGATCTCGACGGCGCCGGCGAGCATCTGGGTGTCTGGATCGCAGATGGAGACGATCTCGATGGGGGCGACCTGGACGAGGCGCCAAAGGTCGCTTTTGCCGTACCAGCCGGCGCCGATGAGACCGACGCGGCGTGTCTTGCCGCCAGCGAGATCGGCGCCGTAGGTCCCCAGGGTGGAGAGGGCGAGCGCGGCGGAGGCGGACCTTAGAAAGGCGCGGCGGTTGATGGAGAACAGAGGGCGGTTGGTTTCGGTTGGAACCGGGTGCGGTGTTTTCATGAGGTTGAGAATGGGGGTTCGGGCCGGCGTGAGTTTGCTCTTGAAGGGGGTGCGTCGTCGCGTCTGGCGTGTGCGAGGATTGCCGGTCTTGTAGGCCGTAAAGCCTGCGGGGTCAACGCGCGGCTGGCGAATGCCCGGGAGCGCCAGGACGCGCCCTTCGAAAATCAGAGGTCCAGAACCTGAAGGTGTTTGGCAAAAACCAGGACGTGGCGGCATTCGCGACCTCCCCGAGCGGAGATGAGGCGCTCGGGAATACTCTTCGTGTTCTTCTGGGTCGTCGGATGGATCTTTCGGGACCCGATTCTTCCTCCGTCCTTTCGGCTCAACACCATGGAGCTTCTCCTGGCGAGCAAATGCCCGGGAGGGCGGGTGAGAGGCAGGCGCCGCGGGAACGGGACGGGGGCGCGAAAATCGCTCGACGGGAGCTGCACGGTTTTCAAGGTTCAGGCGTGCCGACGCAGCCGAATCTTTTTGAGATGGATGGAGAGCCGCTTCCGAAGGTGACGCAACTGGGGTTGGTCCTGATACCGGGAGGGAAGGCGCGCCTTTCGAAAGCCCAACTGGCGTTCAACCGTCTCGTCGCGCGGATCGAGAAGCTGCGGCGGAGCATTGAGAATGAAGGCGAGCGGTTGAAGGGCTTCGTGGAGTTTTACGGGGCGGAGCTGTATCCCCTGGAGAAGCGCATCGGCGACGCGAGGAAGGTGATCGTGCGGCTGCTTTTCCCGTTCCTAGCACGCGGGGCCCTTGGACGTTCCAGATCGAGGCCGCTGCTGCGTGAAATGATCCAGGAGGAGCTGAAAGAGATCATCGGGATTACGGGCGAGCTCGCCGACCCGGATCTTCGCGACATTTTCAAGGAAGTTGAGGGAAAGACGGTGAAGGAGGCTGAGGCGGAGGATTTCGAGGTCATACGGGAGCAGTGGGCGGATATGTTTGCGTCGGCGGGCGTGGACGCGGATCTGTCGAAGTTGCGGTCGGACATGTCCTCTGCGGAGGTAGCGGCGCAACTGGAGGAGATGAAGGCCCGGTGGGAGGCGGAGGAGGAGGCAAGGGCGAACGCCAAGGCAAAGGCAAAGCCGAAGTCCAAGCAGGCGTTGACCCGGGAAGCGCGCGAGAGGGCGGCGGAAGAGTTGCGGAAGCGGGATGTGGGGGGCCTTTATCGGCAACTGGCGAAACTCCTGCATCCGGATCTGGAGCAGGATCCGGCGTTGCGGGTGGAGAAGGAGGCCGCCATGAAGGAATTGACGACGGCGTACAAGAACAACGATCTCCACGCCCTGCTGAAGCTCGAGGTGGCATGGATTGCGCGGGAGCAGGCGGATGCGAGCCAGCTCACCGACAAGAAGCTGGCCGTTTACAATGCGGTGTTGAAGGAGCAGGTGGAGGAATTGGAGGAGGAACTGACCCAGGTGAGATTGCACCCCCGCTTCGCGCCCTTGATGAAGTTCATGGATCCGTTCTTTGGCACGTTGCTTTTCAATGGGCCGAAGGAAAAGCAGCGGCTCACGTCCGCCCTCCAGATCATCGAGGCCACCACGGCGGCGCTTCGGGGGCCTGATCCGAAGGGGAAGGTCCTGGCGATGATCGACGAGTTCCGCCAGCAGAAGCGGGCCGCGCCGGATTGGTTCTAGCTTCAGACAGGCTCTTTGGCCCGGTTCCGGATCCGGCGGGACTGGCACCCGATGGGGCAATCGGGTTTTTCGATTCCGCAATCCCCAGGCGGCCGGCGTATAGAGGAGGCGACCCGGAGCGGGCGGGGTGCCGCGGCGGGTCGGAAAGACCTATGAATCCGCTGATCCTTGTCGTGGGGCTCGTCCTGATCCTGGGGTTGATCGCGCTGGCGGCGAATCTGGCAGGCTTGCGCAGACGGTTGGACGCGCTGGACGTTCATCGGGCTGGGCTGGAACGGCGGATCAGCGAGTTGGAGTTGGAACGTTCGAAGGAGAACGCCGCGCCCGATGATGTCCCGGTATCCGAGCAGGCGGTTCGGGGCGTCGGATTAAACCGGGGTAAACCGGAGACCGGGCCGGTCTGGGTGGCGCCCTTTCCACCACCCGTGCTCGCCGGCCCCTGGGACAGAGCGGCTGCGGAGACGAAGAGATCAACCGCAAGCCTGCGGACGGAACGTCTGCTGGGTGGAGTGGCGACGGCCACGGGTGGGGAGCCACCGCCGATCCGTCCGGGTCCGGCGCCGTTGCGCGGGGATGCGGTGGAGAAGGGGATGGATTGGGAGAGTTTCATGGGGGCGAAGTTATTCGCCTGGCTGGGCGGTTTGGCGTTGTTCCTCGGGATGGCGTATTTCGTGAAGTATTCGTTCGATCGGAACCTGATTCCGCCTTCGGCACGGGTGGCGATCGGACTGATGGCCGGCTTGGGGCTGCTGATCGGGGGGAGTCGGCTCCGGAGGGCGGCGTATTCCGTGACGTCGCAGACGTTTTGTGGGACCGGTGTGGTGATCCTCTATGCGTCGTTGTTTGCGGGGAATGCCTTCTACGAGTTGCCGTGGTTGCCGACGGCGATCACTTACGGATTGATGACGGTGGTCACGGTGGTGGCTTTCACGTTGTCGGTGCGGATGGAGGCACGGGCGGTGGCGGTGCTGGGGATGCTGGGGGGCTTTCTCACTCCGATCCTGCTCTCGAAGGGACATGACCAGGCGGTAGCGCTCTTTTGCTATGTGGCGCTGCTGGATATCGGGCTGGTCGCGGTGGCCTTGCGTCGACGCTGGGCGTTCTTGGCGGTCGGAGCGGCGGTGGGGACCCTGGCGATGGAACTGGGCTGGCTGGCACGATTCTTTACGCCGGACAAGGTCTGGGGCGCCTGGTTTATTCTGGCCTCGTTTGGAGCCCTTTTCGCGGGGGCTCTGGCGGTGGCTGCATGGCGACGAGCGGCGAGCGACGCGTGGTGTATCGCAGTGGCTTTGAGCAGCCTCGTCACGCTGGGGTTCGCGGGTTGGCTCCTCGGGCCAGGGGGATTCGGGGACCGTCCAGCGGTCGTATTCACTTTCGTGCTGTCGGCGGACCTTTGCCTGATTGCCATGGCGTGGGTCTGGGATCGGGCGGCGTGGGTGCAGGTTGGGGCAGGATTTGTCGGCTTCGGATATCTGTTGGTTTGGATGGCGGTGTCGATGACCGGGGACCTGTTGTACTGGGGGCTGGGGCTGACCCTGGTTTTCGCCGTGTTGCATGGCGTTCTTCCGGTGGTCCTCCGATGGATGCGGCCGGGTTTCGGGTCCGGGTCCGGGTCCGGGGGTGTTCCGCTGGCGGGGGTTTTCCCGGCGATGGCGGTGGGGGCGCTGGTGGTGCCGCTGATACGGCTTGATTCACCGTCGTTCGCGATCTGGCCGACGCTGGCCGTGCTGAACCTCGTGGCGATGGGACTTGCGGCGGGGGGGGGAGGGTA
>JBBQIU010000395.1:0-4319 GCA_038325245.1 Verrucomicrobiota bacterium | reverse complement strand
ACTCGCACGGTTGGACCGCGCTCGGAGTGGCGAAGGCCCGGACCCGTGATGTTGCCGGGGCCGTCACCGCCCTGCGAAGGGCGGTCGAGATCGATCCCGAAGACGGTTACGCCCGGAAGAATCTCGGAGGTTTGCTTGCCGAGACTGGCGGGGACGCATCCGAGGCTCTTGGGCACCTGACCGAGGCGGCGCGCAGGTTGCCGCAAGATCCGCAGGTCTGGTTCGCCCTGGGCCGGCTCGCCGAGAAATCGGATCGAACCGGAGACGCGGACAACGCCTATCGGCGCGTTATCGAGTTGAGCCCGAAGGGGCCGATGTTGGAGGCGGCGGAAAAGGGGCGGTCGCGGATCGCACAGCAGGTTTTCCGGGAACGAAAGGCCGGTCTTCGTCCGGATGCCTTGGCCTATTGCCAGGGGGCCTTGGAGCATTTCAAGGGCAAGACCCAGGGACAGATCCGTCAGGTCGCGTTCGAGATCGCGGTCCTGGGGATGAAGGGACTGGATGTGAACAGTCCGGCGACCAAATACAGCCTGCGCACGCTCCCCGGAGAGTTCTCGGAGAAGACTGGTCGAGGCGGCCATCAAGAGCAGGATTCATGGCGGAACTCGCTTCCCCCATTGGCCGACGTTCTCGAACGGGCCCGGGCCGCCCATCGCCTATTGGGTGAAGTGCACCTCAGCCTGGGGAATCTCGCCCTCGAATACCGACTCCCCGCCGCCAACGCCTGGTGCGACGCCGTGCTGCTGGGGAAAAACCGGACCGGCCAGCCGCAGGCCCTGATCGTCGAACTGAAACACTGGAATACGTCGGGGGACGAACCCGGGCCCTACGAGGCCCTGATGCTCCGCGACGGCGATCCCGAGGCGCATCATCCGAGCGACCAGGTCCGCGGCTACACCCTGTATTGCCGCAAGTTCCATTCCGCCGTTTTGGAGCAGCAGGCGGCCGTCGATGGGTGCGTGTACTTCACCCGGTTGACGAGCGGACATCCGGACTTCGCCGCCAGCTTCGCCAAGGGTCGCTACGTCCAGGATCGCAACCTCCCGCGGCAGGTGGCGGCGAGCCTCAAGAGTTCCGACGCCCGGCCGTTCGTGCTTCTGGACGAGCAACGGCGAGGATTTGCCGTCTGCCTGCGCGTGCTGGAGCAAGTGCGGCAGCGGAAGGATCGCCGGCAGGTGGTGATCGTCCAAGGCCTTCCCGGATCCGGAAAATCAGCGTTGGCCGCCAACCTTTGGATCGAGTCCGCCGAGCGCTTTGCCGAAGCCGGGAACATTGTCTTTGTCACCATGTCACCACGTCGAGCTGCCAGAGCACGAACTGGGAACAGACCTTCGAGATCCACGCGGAACGCACCGAGGCTCGATTCCTGACCAAACGTTCGAACAACTTCAACCCGGGGCTCTGGGGGAATTTGGTGTCGGATCTCCGCAAAGCGGGGCATCCGATGGACTATCACGATTGACAGTCCTGCTTGGATGCGTTCCGGAAGTCTGGGCAGCCGATCCAAGTCCCCGACCTGAACCACCACATCTCGATCGTCGACGAGGCCCACGCCCTGATCAACCCGGAGACGCACGACATCGGATTCGCCAGCGGATGGTGCGTGCAGGCGGGACCGCAGGCTTACCACATCATTCGCGCCTCCCAGATTTCCGTCTTCCTCCTCGACGGTCGGCAATCTTACCGGGACAACGAAACCACCACCGTCGACGACATCCGAGATTTCGCCAAACGGCTCGACGCCGACGTCACCGAGGTCTCGTTGGAAGGGCAGCAATTCCGGTGCGGCGGATCGGTGGAGTACCTGCGATGGGTGGAGGACATGCTCGCCGGGAAGACGCCGGACGCCCCCTCTTCTCGGTGGCGCCGGACTGCGGTCGCGCCGGACCGACCCTTCCTGTTCGAGATCATCGATGCCCCAGCCGATCTGGACGACCGAGTTCGACCTCTGGCTAAAGCGGGGAACACCGTCCGCCTGGTTTCCAGCTATTCCGTGCCGTGGGACACGAGCCGGAACCCGGCCAACGGTGAAAAATGGGCACGCCCGGGCGACTACAAGCGATTCATGGCGTCCATCATCCCGGACCAGTGCGAATTCCAGATCCCGTACACCCGGGTAGGCAAGAAAGAACTCTGGGCCCGGCCATGGAACTTCGCGCCCGACGAGGACTACACCCTCTTCATCCAAGCCCCGCGCGGATCGGTGATGGCCGACAACCCGTTGGCCGAAGTCGGTTGCCCCTATGTCCTCCGCGGTTTCGTTTTCGATTACCTCGGCGTCCTCTGGCTGGAAGACCTCGTCTGGCGTTCCGGCCGCTGGCTCATCCAACCCGCACACGTCCACGAAACTGCGATCAGGAGCACCCTAAGCGCCGCTCGGCGCGACATTGAACACGGTCGGCACGACACCCCCGCCGTCCAAGCTCTCCTGGAACGGGTCGTCCGCGCCTACCGCATCCTCCTCTCGCGCGCGATCAAAGGCATATACCTGTACGTCCGAGATGACGAAACACGGCGACATCTGGAAGCCCTGCTTCGAGCCTGAGGGCAGTGGATTGAGTTGACGTCGGCTGTTGAGGATCGCGAATCCGATCCTGGCGCGTTGTCCAAGGGACGGGCACTCTCGCGGTGGTTCCGGGTACCCTATGCCTGACCCCTCCGCATTTGAACTCAACGACCGACCAGCCTCCGGGTATGGAGGGGTGGCCAGCATCGCTCGCTACGGCTGGGGGTCGGGGTTGCCGGTGTTCGAGGCCAGCGACTCGCGAGTGATCCGCCAGGCACTGCAGGGGTTCATCCGGGACGCCTCACCAGAGCAGGTGCGTGCCTGGGACGACTCCATCCCCCAGCTCCAAACCGAGTTTCGGGAGGTGCTGCTCAACGATGCAGGCGCCTCCGCGTACACCGCGATCCTCGAATATGAGCTCCCCATGGAGTCCCGGCGGCCGGACGTCGTCGTCCTCGCGGGCGGGGCGGTCGTGGTGCTGGAACTGAAGGGCAAAACGCGCCCCTCGCAGGCCGACCTGGACCAGGCCTCCGCTTACGCCCGCGACCTGCGGTGCTACCATCGGGAGTGCGCAGACCGAAAGGTCCATGCTGTGGTGGTGCCCACCCGGGCGCGCGGGGATTTCGGCTGTGAGGACGGGGTCCACATCCTTGGCCCTGATCGAATCGACGCTTTCGTTTGCCAAAGGGCTCAAGAGTTCTCGCCAAGCCCGCTGGAGGCGGTGCGATTCTTGTTGGCGGACGCGTATCGGCCGCTGCCGTCCCTCGTTCGTGCCGCACGTGAGCTTTTCCACTCCGGAACCCTTCGAACCATTCACCGGGCTCGGGCAGCGACGGATCCGGCAGTCGAGAGCATTGCCCGGATCATCCACGAGGCGGCGGCAACGCAGACTAGGCACCTGGTATTGGTGACGGGAGTCCCGGGAGCGGGAAAGACGCTGGTGGGATTGCGTACGGTGCATGCGCATTTCCTGGATGATCTGGCGATCGCGCGTCCTGACGGTGCTCCGACAGCGCCGGCGGTCTTTCTTTCCGGGAATGGACCCCTGGTGGACGTGCTTCAGTACGAATTGCGGCTTGCGGGGGGCGACGGCAAGGCCTTCGTCCGTGGAGTCAAAGACTACGTGAAGCGCTATTCCACGCGTCCAGGCCTGGTGCCTCCCCAGCACGTCCTTGTCTTCGACGAGGCGCAGCGCGCTTTCGACCCGGAACGGGTCCAGGAAATGCATGGGGACCTTCCGGGATTTAAGCCCGGGCAGTCCGAACCAGCCCACTTCATCGAGTTCGCGGGGCGTATCCCGCGGTGGTGTGTCGTGATCGGATTGATCGGATCCGGGCAGGAGATCCACGTCGGCGAAGAGGCCGGGCTGGGACAATGGCGCACGGCCGTCGAACAGGCACTGGAGCCGGGTTCCTGGCGGATTCATGGCCCACCGGATGTGCAGTCCGTGTTCGCCGGCTCAGCCGTCCCGTTCGAACCGCGACCGGACCTTAGTCTGACGACTGAAATCCGCTTCCATCTCGCGACGGACCTGCATCGCCTCGTGGGGCGGTTGCTGGAGGGCGACCCGGGACGCGAATGCAGGGGCCTCGCCAAGAGTCTGGAGAGCCAAGGATACCACCTGCGGATCAGTCGGTCGCTGGAGATGGCGAGGGCTTACTTGCGGGAGCGGTACGCGGCGAATCCTCAGGCGCGGTTTGGCACCATCGCCTCGTCCAAGGACAAGCACCTTGAGAGATTCGGCGTACCCAACGGGTTCCAAGCCACGAAGAGCATCCGGTACGGGCCCTGGTATGGAGATGGGGAGGAGAGC
>JBBQIU010000394.1:0-4320 GCA_038325245.1 Verrucomicrobiota bacterium | reverse complement strand
GGGAGCGGGTGTTCGAATTCTTTGCGCGCCGGCACGGGGTACAGGTGACGATGATGCGCCTGTTCTACGCGGTGGAGCTTCGCTATGGGGTGCTGGTGGATATCGCGCTGAAGGTGCGGGATGGGGAGCCGATCCAACTGGAGAACGGGGCGTTTCACTGCATCTGGCAGGGCGATGCGAACGAGGCAGTGCTCCGCGGGGTGTCGCGGGTGCAGCCTGAACCCATGGCGTGGAACCTCTGTCGGCCCGAGGTGTTCGCCGTTCGGGATGTGGCGGCCGAATTCGGGCGGCGGTTGGGACGTGAACCGGACCTGAGAGGTTCCGAGAGTCCCACGGCCTTGTTGGGCAACCCGGGGCGTCTGGTTGGGGAATGGGGGGTGCCGGCGGTGGGGTTGGGACGAATGGTGGCGTGGATTGCCGATTGGGTTCGCCGGAACGGCCGGAATCTGGGGCGGCCGACACACTTCGAGACGCGCGATGGACGGTATTGAAACCATCCGGAAACTCCTGCGCGCGGGTCTGGTGATCCCGGCGTGTCCGCTGGCGTTGAACGGGGACCGTCGCTGGGACGAGCGGCGCCAGGCCGCGCTCGTTCGGTACTATGCTGCAGCGGGGGCCGGAGGTGTGGCGGTTGGGGTGCACACGACCCAGTTTGCGATCCGTGAGCCGGGAGTCGGCCTGTTGGTTCCCTTGCTTCGTCTGGTCGGGGACGTGGCGGAGGAACGGGCCGCGGCGGCGGCCGGAGCCAGCCGGATGATTCTGGTGGCGGGTGTGTGCGGTGAGACCGCACAGGCGGTGGGGGAGGCGCGCCGGGCTCGGGACCTGGGGTACGACGCCGGTTTGGTGAGCTTGTCGGCGCTTCGCGGAGCGACGGAAGAATCGTTGTTGATCCACTGCCGGACGGTGGCAGCGGAGATCCCGGTCGTAGGATTCTATCTTCAGCCGGCGGCAGGCGGGCGGTTGCTGCCCTATCGATTCTGGCGGCGGTTCGCCGAGATCGAGTCGGTGGTCGCGATCAAGATCGCGCCGTTCAACCGTTACCAGACCCTGGACGTCGTGCGGGCGGTGGTGGAGGCGGGGCGGGAGGACATCGCGTTGTATACGGGCAACGACGACAACATTGTCGCGGATCTGGTGACTCCGTTTCGTTTCGCGACGGGGGAACGGTGGGCGGAAAGGAGGATCGTGGGCGGATTGTTGGGCCACTGGGCGGTGGGGACGCGAGCGGCAGTGGCGTTGCATCGAGAGTGTCGCGAGGTCGCAATGGGGGGTGGCGCCGTTCCGGCGTCCTTGCTGCGGACAGGAATTGAGGTGACCGATGCGAACGCGGCGTTCTTCGATGCCGCGAATGCATACGCGGGATGCATTGCCGGGATCCATGAGGTATTGCGCCGTCAGGGATTGTTCCAGGGGATTTGGTGCCTGGACCCGGCGGAGGGTCTGAGTCCGGGGCAGGCGGAGGAGATCGACCGCGTGTGCCGGGCGTATCCCCACCTGGGCGACGATGCGTTCGTGGCCGAGAACCGGGATGCGTGGTTGCGGTGAGTGGGATGTAGATTCACAGGTCACTCACAACTCGGAGATGCACCGGGGCGAGGGCTGTTCTTCGGGGCTTTGGTGACAGACGAGACGCATGGGGCCACCCTAGGCGCATGACGCTTGAGGATGCCCGGGCCAGGCACGAGAAACTGGCCGACGAGATCCGTCGCCATGACCGCCTTTATTACGTGGAAGCACGACCCGAACTGTCGGATCGGGATTATGATCGACTCTTCCAATCGTTGATCGAACTCGAACGGGAGTTTCCAGAGCTGGTCACGGCGGCGTCGCCGAGTCAGCGGGTGGGAGGGTCGCCGATCGATGGATTTGTGCGTATCACGCACGCGCGCCCGATGCTCTCCCTGGAGAAGATTGAGGCATCAGACCATCCAACGGCGGCAGAGGAGCCGGATCGGGAGCGACGCAGCCGCGCGCAGGACGAACGGTCGCTCGGGGCGTTTCGGGCCTTTGACACTGGGCTTCGGGTTCAATTGGGGCGGGATCGGGTGCGCTACCTGATGGAGCCGAAGGTGGATGGGGTTTCGATCAGCGTTCAATACCGGAACGGGCGGCTGGCGTTGGGAGCCACCCGCGGCGATGGCCGGCAGGGCGACGACATCACGGTCAACCTGCGCACTGTCCGATCGATTCCGCTCGAGCTAAATCTGAAGGATCCTCCTGCGTTGCTGGAGGTCCGGGGCGAGGCGTACATGGCGCGGGAGGAGTTTGAGCAGCTCAACGAGCGGTTGGTGGCGGCCGGGGAGGAACCGCTGCCCAACGCCCGGAACGCGACCGCCGGAACCCTCAAGCTGCTCGATCCACGCGAGGTGGCGAAGCGTCCGGTCCGGGCCGTCTTCTACGGGGTGGGCGACTTGGAGGGGATCACCTTCAAGAGCCACTCGGAGATGCTGGATCAGCTACGGTCCTGGGGATTGCCAGTGCAGTCGGAATCCTGGCGGTGCGACGGGATCGAGGAGGTAATGCAACGTTATCGGGAACACGTCGTTTGCGCATACGACGAGCGCCGCGATCTGCGGTCCCGCCTGCCGTACGAGATCGATGGCGTGGTGGTGAAGGTGGACGACTTCGCCGATGCGGCGCGCATCCCGACCAAGCGCCGGGCTCCGGGCCACGCGATCGTCCACAAGCCGGTGCCGTGGATCATGCCGGCGGAGACGGTGCTCCGGGCCATCACGGTGCAGGTGGGCCGGACGGGCGTGCTAACGCCGGTCGCAGAGCTGGATCCCGTGTTCGTCCAGGGTTCGACGGTGGCCCGGGCGACGCTTCACAACGAAGACGAGATCCGGCGGAAGGATATCCATATTGGCGACACCGTGATCGTGCGGAAGGCGGGGATGGTGATTCCGGAGGTTCTTGAAGTGGTGGTGGCGAAGCGTCCAGCGGATGCAAAGGAGTTCGATCTTCTGGCGCATGTGGGGGGAAAGTGTCCCGCGTGCGGAGGGCCGATCGCGAAGGAGACGGTGTCCGGGGGGAAGAAGGCAGAAGTGGCGTGGCGCTGCCAGAATGTCGCGGGTTGCCCGGCGCAGAAGACGCGCCGGGTCGAATACTTCGCACAGCGCAAGGCTCTCGACGTGGAGTCCCTGGGAGGGGTGGTGGCGGAGAAGTTGGTGGAGTCGGGACGGGTCGACGGCCCCATGGATCTTTTCGAACTGAAGCTGGAATCGTTGGCGGCGTTGAACCTGGGAACTCCCGAGGAGCCACGGGTTTTCGGGGCGAAGAACGCGGCAAAGATTCTCGAGGCGCTTCAACGGGCGCGGTCGTTGCCGTTGCAACGTTGGATCCACGCTTTGGGGATTCCGGATGTTGGGGAGCAGACCGCCCACGATCTCTCCGGGCTGTTCGAGAACCTGGAGGCGATGGCAAACTCGAACGAGCTCCGAGACATCGTCCGGCTGGCGCAGCTCAAGGATCAGATGCGCGAGGTCAGCCCGAGCGCGGAGGCGAACCGGAACAAGCCAGATGCGGAGCGTGATGCGTTGAAGTCGGAATGGGAACGTCTGAAGAACGAGGCGAATGCGGTGGGGCAGCGGCTGCAGGACGGCGGGTTCGCGCGGCCGGCGACGGGTGGAACGACGCGGGCGCGCGCGCGGGATGTCGTCGTGGCGATCGGGCCCGTGGCGGCGGCGCGATTGGTGGGGTTCTTGGAGTCGCCGGTGGGTGAGGCGCTGCGGAGGCGCCTTCAGGAGCTGGGGATTGATCCGCGGAACGAACGGGTTCAGGCCGGTCAGCGAGCGGGGACCGGGGAAGGAACACGCGGGTTGGCGGGAAAGACGTTTGTTCTGACGGGGACGCTGCCCACGCTGGCCCGGGACGAGGCGTCGAGGCGGATTCGTGAGGGGGGCGGGGACGTCACGGGATCCGTGAGCCGGAACACGGACTACGTGGTGGCCGGGGAAAGCCCGGGTTCGAAGCTGGACAAGGCTCGGGCGCTGGGGGTGGCGGTGATCGGCGAGGTGGCCCTTCTGCGGATGCTGGAGGGGGGCCCTGGCGAAAAGGCTCTTGGGCGCGGTCCATGAGCCTCGGGACGCCGGTTCGTCGGCCGGTTCATGGGTAGCAACGTTTTCCAAAATCGAGACACGTATTGCGGCCATGAACCGTGCGATGGAGGGCGCCGCTCCGTCGGCGCCGAGGATTGGCTTGGGGCCAGAGTTCAACAGTTTCCGACGGAGCGGAACCCTCCAGAGCGGCTTCGGTTCATGCGTAGGCTCGGACGAGGTTGTAGCGCAGGTTGCCCAACCTGCTGTGTCGCAGGCAGCCCTG
>JBBQIU010000393.1:0-4331 GCA_038325245.1 Verrucomicrobiota bacterium | reverse complement strand
GGTTGGAGTGAGGAGTAAAAGTGAGGATTCGCGCTCACCGTTTCTGGGGAAGGTCAGTGCCTATCCCCGAGCCGTCCAATGTTCTGGGGATCGGTTTAACCGCCCTCTATTTTTGTAGGCGGAGTCGGCGCGGTGGTAGATGAAACGCAGGGTCTTGTCACTGGGCGATTCAAGACGGGTCTTCCGCAGGCTCGATGAAACGGCGTGCTCCGTATCTGCGGTCCAGGCGTTGGGGCGGTAGCCTCCGCGCTCACGACGGCGGCGTCCAAAACGGATCCAGGCCAACCTTGCTGAACGGGATGTGGTGGAAGAGCGATCCTTGAAATGCATCTTGTGGGGTGGAGGGTCGGGTGGAGGCAACCCCAAACTTCAACGCGTCTATTGAACCTCAACCCACGCGAGGAGTTGCATTCCCAGCGAGCCATCCTCGACGAGAAGCCCGCGATATTCTATTTCGCGGCGGACGATGCGTGGGAGAACTGTGGCGAGTAACTCCTCTCTGGTTTCGTCGGGTAGCTCGCGCTGTGTCGCCGGCTGGAGCGAGGTCAGTTTGCTGACGACCGATTCGGCGATCGGAAGGCGGTGGCCCAACTTGTCGATGGCGACGGGGATGATCACCTGGCGGAAGTGCCCGTTGCCCCCGTGAATCTCTACTCTCCATACCGACAGCATGAAAAAAGATTCAAACAACCCGGGCGCTGTGGCGACGAATCCGCGGTCGGCGGCGGGGAGGGAACGGCTTTGGTCGATAAATGTTTTCACCATCGCCTGTTCCAAGCCAAGAAGGGTTAGACCTTCATCTTGCTTGGCTCGTTCCCGAGACGTGGTAAAGCGGACCGCCGGGGCGCCCATTGGGGGGAACTCGAGCAACTGGTCGGAGAGGTCCCGGATGGGAGTTCCGGCCACCACGGCTGCCTCTCGAAGAAAGTCGACGAGGCGCGACATTCCGGCTCCGCCGTCGTCAAACTTTCGGTAGTCGTCCAGGTTGAACGAATCGAGATCCTGAAACAGCTCGAACACCACGCTGCGTGCCAGCGACGCATTACCGACTGCGACGTTGAGCTCTTCTTTTGTTCGGCGGAGGGTCGGGTCCTTTACCGCGTCTTGATAGAGCTGGTCATATGAAATTCGTTCCGCTAGCTGCCCGAGGACCTGCCCGCGAAGGTCCTCGGTGACCTGCCCGTACTCGTCGACCTTCCCGAGGGTCTGGGCGATGGCCAGCAGCTTTTGCTCCAGCAACAGAAAGATCTGTCCCTCGATCGTGTCGGCGGAAACAATGTTGTAAACCTGCGCGGTGTCCTTCTGTCCATACCGGTGGATTCGACCGATCCGCTGCTCCATGTCCATCGGGTTCCATGGCAGGTCGTGGTTGAACAGCACCCGCGCGAACTGAAGGTTGATTCCCTCGCGTCCCGCAGCCGTACAAATCAGGACTCGAGGGCCGTCCGGGCGTCGGAATCGCTTCTCGGCGGCGATCTTGGCCCCATGGTCTCCCCCTTTGAGTACGTCGACGCCCTTGCCGGGGAATCGCGCGTCGATCGCCAGTTTCAAAGTGTCCACGCTGCCCAGGAAGGTGGTGAAAATCACGACCTTTTCGCTCGGGTTCGACCGCCACAGATCCCCCAAACCGCGTAGCAGCTCGCCGGTCTTGCTCTCTATACCTTCAGGCATTCCCGCCAGAAGCGCGGAGATCCGCTTTCGCTCCTCTGGAAGTGCAACCGACACCCACGCAGCCGCCGACTCCTCCTCACCCGCAACAGAGGCTTCCGACTCGGTGTGTTCAGGGATGATCCTGTCCCCCAGCCGCCTGAGGAGCTGAACCTTCGCGTCCGCGAGAAGTCTGTCGATTTCCGCCCGGCCCATTAAGTCATCTCGCAATACGTGCATCGCCCGCAGCAACTCCCGGGCCTCCCGGAGCGCGCGATCGCGGCCATCCGTGTCGAGGTTTTCGTCGCACACCAAAGCGTCGTGGATGGTCAGCATTAGCAGCCGCCGCCGCAGCGTCGCCGCCACCGCCGCAAAGCTGGATGACGCGATCTTCTGAAAAATCGTCATCACGAACCCAAGCCGCTGCCCCTGCGCACCCTGTTGGGCGGCGAGGTTGTAACCGTCCCGAAGGTACTCCATCAGCACTTCGTAAAACTTCGCCTCGGGAAGCGACAGGTGAAATGCGCTCGTGTGCACCTGCCGCCGCGCGAACAGGGGGTCGCCGTCGGCGTTGCAGGCATCGGCTTGCGTCCGCCGAAACACCACCGCGTTCAGGCGGTGCCTGTTTTCGATCATATCGGAGGGAGTCTCGAACAGCCGCGGGTCCAAGAGTCGAATCAGCATCCAGAACCGAAAGTGGTCGCCCTGGTGGGGCGTCGCAGAGAGCAGCAGCATGTCCCGGCTATGGTCCCGAAGCGCTTCGGCGAGTCGAAAGTTCTGCGTCTTCTTTACCTTCTTCCCCGTCTCAGAGGCGGTCAGGTGGTGGGCCTCGTCAAAGACGATCAGGTCCCACCGGCCTGCTTCAAGAAGCCGCTTCACCCGCTGCGGCCGCTTGAGCGTGTCGATACTGACGATCAGCCGGTTGTGCTTGGCAAACGCGTTGCTCTTGCGGTCCGTGACATCGCCCTCGGACCCGAACACTTCGAAATCCAGGCTAAACTTCTCGTTGAGCTCCCGCCGCCAGTTGTCCACCAGTCCCGCCGGCACGACCATCATCGCCCGCGTCAGCTCGCCTCGAGACGCCAGCTCACGCAGAATCAGCGCCGTCTCGATCGTCTTCCCCAGCCCCACCGAGTCGGCGATGAGAAACCGCCGCGGCGTTGCGTTGGCCACCTTGTACGTCAGGACGATCTGGTGTGGCAGGAGGTCCACCTTCGCGCTTGTCAGCGTCGCCGCACCGTCCATCAGCGGCAGGCGTTCGGCTTCCACGGCCAGCCAGAGTTTCCGCAACGCCTCCGTCGTCGCCGGGCGGATTCCCCGCACGACCTGCTCGTTCCACGTCCCCGCCCGCACCAAAGCGCCAGCCACCACTTGCCGCTCGCCGTGCCCCCGGAAGAACACCCGGGCGTATCCGCCCTCCTCCCGCCGCAGCATCACGCCTTCGCCCAGTTCGGGGTGAACGACCGTGTCGCCCGCCTCCACACCAACCGATGATTGTTTGTTGCCGATGCTCATAAGTTATGACAACCACTTCACGTAATATCCGCCGATTTCACGCCTCCCGGTTCCCATCACCGGCAACTGATACGCCCCCGCCCCCGACGCCGCCCCGTTCCAGATCGCCTGCGACAGCTTAACCTTCTTCCCCCGGTCCCGTCCCCGACCGAAGTACACGATCTCGTCCCCCTCGTTGAACTCAAACAGCGACTCCGGCCCGTCCATCACAAAAACCAGCGCCGCGTCCGGCCACTGACTCTTCCACGCCCGCACCGCAGCCAGCGCCGTCCCCCTCAGCCAGTCCGCCACCTGCTCCGTCGTCCTCTCCCGCATCATCGTCTCCACCGCCGTCTGCAGTCCCCCCACCAGCACCGTTCTGTGCCCGTTTGGCGTCTCGTCGGGAAACCCCGAACCCAGCCAGCCCACCAGCGTCCGCAGCGGCACCGGCTCGATCGTGGCGATCAAGTCTCCCAGCAACGCCGGATGCCAGACGATGCTGCTTCCGCTCCGCTTCCATGTGCTCGATGTCATTTCCTGCATGCAATCCTCCCGTTACGCCGTCGCCAGGCTCGCTTCCCACTCCTCAAACAGCAACGGGTCTTCGCGACGCATTCTGGCTCGCTTGGCTTCGAACGCCGCCCGGAGGAGCTGTAGCGAGACGCCCGCCGCCCGGGGGACGCCCGGTTCGTCCTCGCCGGGGCTGGCCTTGGCGTACCAGTCCAGCAGGGCTTCCACACCCGGCCGCACGAGAAACGTCTCGCGGTCGAGTTCCTGCTCGATGTTCACCCGCGTATCGGCGTCCGACTTCGCCGGCATGGCCGCACCGATGAGGAAGTGGGCCTGGTCGAGCTCCGTCTTCATTTCCCGCCGCGACCGCTTCACCATCCGCTGAAACCGCTCGTAAATCGGCACCCGCCGAATCACCTTGTCCTCGTCGGTAATCCACGGTGTGCTGCCGGTTTTCTCAAAGGCGGTTTGCTGAATCGTCGTCCCCCTCAGAAGTTTGCTCACCTCATCGCGGCCGTATGCGGCCTTGCTGCCGAACAGGCGGAGGTACTGATACACCACCGGCTGTACGATACTCGGTGGACGCTCGCCGGGCTGACCGCTGGTTTCGTCGAGAAGCTGATTGATCCCGAGCAGGGCATCACGGATCGAAAGCGCGGCGTCCTCGCCGCCCGGGGCCG
>JBBQIU010000392.1:0-4331 GCA_038325245.1 Verrucomicrobiota bacterium | reverse complement strand
TCTCGTGGATCAGCTTCACGCCCGCCGCCGACGCCTGGCCCAGTTGCGCGTCGATCGCGTCGGTGGCGAACGCGACGTGATGCACGCCGCCGGACGGGTTCTTCTCCAGGAACTTCGCGATCGGGCTCTCCGGGTCGGTGGGCTCGAGCAGTTCAAGATGCACGCCGCCGCACGAGAAGAACGCCGTCTTCACCTTTTGCGACGCGACTTCCTCGATGTGCTCGCACTTCAGCCCAAGCGCCTTCTCGTAGTACGGCACGGCCTCGGCCAGTGACTTCACCGCAATTCCCAGATGGTCGATTCTTTGGATCATAGATTCTGATTCTGATTCTGATTCGGAGTCATGTTGCACAATGCCTGCCATCGTTGGGCGACTTCGCGTCACCGCCGCCGGCGGTTCCGGTTCCCACGGCGGCATCGTAGGACTCAAACAACGCGCGGACGGCGCGGATTGCGGTCAGGCCGTTGGAGGCCACCAGATCCTCGAGTTCCGCCCGTCGATGGCGCACGACGGGATGCCGGCGGAAGCGGGCGAACAATTCCTCCTGAACCAGGTCGGAAAACCATTGCCGCGCCTGTTCCCGACGACGGCCGGCGATCGCGCCGGCCGGTTCCAGCTCCGCGTAGAATCGCTCCACCGTTGCCCAGCACTCGGGGATGCCCTCCTCGGAGAGGGCGGACGCGAGCGTCACCGGCGGGGGCCATCCAGGCGTCGCGGGCGACAGGTAGTGCAACGCCATCGATTGCTCGCCCCGCGCCGTCTCGGCCCGGATCCGGTTGTCACCGTCGGCTTTGTTGATGATCACGGCGTCGGCCATCTCCATGATCCCGCGCTTGATCCCCTGGAGATCATCCCCCGCCCCCGCCAACAGCAGCAAAAGGAAGAAATCCACCATCCCGCGAAGCGCCACCTCGCTCTGTCCCACCCCGACGGTCTCCACCAGGAGGACATCGAAACCCGCCGCCTCGCACAAGAGCATGGTCTCCCGCGTGCGGCGCGCGACGCCGCCCAGACTGCCCCCAGACGGGGACGGTCGGATGAACGCATTGGGTTCGGCGCTGAGCCGGCCCATGCGCGTCTTGTCTCCCAGGATGCTCCCTCCCGAACGGGTACTGGTTGGGTCGATCGCCAGGACCGCAACCCGGTGCCCTTGCCCGCACAGATGCATGCCCAGGGCATCAATGAAGGTGCTCTTCCCCACTCCAGGCACGCCCGTGATTCCCACCCGCTTCGCCCGCCCTGAAAGGGGAAGGAGCGTCTGGAGCAATTCCTGCGCTTCCGCCTCATGCCGCGCCGACGTGCTCTCGATCAGCGTGATGGCCCGGCCGAGGAGCGCCCGATCCCCGTTCCGAACGCCCGCTGACAGCTCGTCGACCGACGGACGATGCCCGTGGCGCGCACGCTTCGCGGACGCCGTCGGAGGATTGTGGTGGGAGTCAGGCATTGGGACGGTTCCATTCGAAAGGAGCCCCAGGAGCCAGGGCCACGGAATCGTTGGAGCCGGAAGGGTCACGTGGTTAGGCGGCGCTCAACCGATGCTCCAGTTGCTCGATCAACTGCTTCGCCGCTTCCGGGATCTGGGTGCCCGGTCCGAAAACAGCCGCCGCGCCGTGCTCGCGCAAGAACGCGTAGTCCTGCGCCGGAACGACACCCCCGACGATGACCATGATGTCATCCCGCCCGAGCTTCCCCAATTCTTCACGCAACTGGACGAGCAGGGTTTTGTGTCCGCCGGCCAGCGAACTGATGCCGACCACGTGGACGTCGTTCTCGGCCGCCATCTTCGCGGTCTCCTCCGGCGACTGGAACAAGGGTCCGATGTCCACGTCGAAACCGAGATCGGCGTAGGCCGTGGCGACCACCTTTGCGCCACGGTCGTGGCCGTCCTGTCCCATTTTGGCGATCAGGATGCGGGGGCGCCGACCGTGGTTTTCGGCAAAGGCTTCCGTCGCCTGGCGAACGACGCCGATCTTGGGGTCCTGGCCGAATTCGGATTGGTACACGCCGGACACGGAGCGGATGACGGCCTGGTGGCGGCCGACGATCTTTTCGATGGCGAAGGAGATTTCCCCAAGGGTCGCGCGAACGCGAGCCGCGTCGATCGCCAGGGCCAGCAGGTTTCCCTCACCACTGGCTGCGGCATGGCTCAAGGCGTTCAGGGACTCCCGGACCTTGCCAGCGTCGCGGGCCGCCTTCAACTGGCGCAACCGCTCGATCTGCGAGGTGCGGACGGCCGCATTGTCGACTTCCATGAACGGCAGGGCGTCCTGCTTGTCGAGGCGATGCTTGTTCACCCCGAGGATGATCTCTTTCCCAGAATCGATGCGCGCCTGCCGGCGGGCGGCCGCCTCTTCGATGCGCAGCTTTGGCAGGCCGGTCTCGATCGCCTTGGCCATGCCGCCCAGCGATTCGACCTCCTGAATGTGTCCCCAGGCCCGCCGCATCAGCGCGTCGGTCAACGCCTCGACGAGGTACGAACCTCCCCATGGATCGACAACCTTCGTGATGCCTGTCTCCTCCTGAAGCACAAGCTGCGTGTTTCGGGCGATTCGGGCCGAAAACTCGGTCGGCAAGGCGATCGCCTCGTCGAGCGAATTGGTGTGGAGCGACTGGGTGTGGCCGAGCACCGCGGCCATCGCCTCCACGCAGGTGCGGGTCACATTGTTGAAGGGGTCCTGCTCCGTCAGAGACCATCCCGAGGTCTGCGAATGGGTCCGCAACGCCATCGACTTCGGGTTCTTCGGGTGGAAGGGCTGAAGCAGCTTCGCCCACAACGCGCGCGCCGCGCGCATCTTCGCGACTTCCATGAAGAAGTTCTTCCCCTGTGCCCAGAAGAACGACAACCGCGGCGCAAACGCATCGATGTCGATGCCAGCGCGCAGACCCGTCCGGACGTACTCGATTCCGTCGGCAAGCGTGTACGCCATCTCGAGATCCGCCGGCGCCCCCGCCTCCTGCATGTGGTAGCCGGAGATCGAAATCGAATTGAACTTCGGCATCTTCTGCGACGTGAACGAGAAGATGTCGGCGATGATCCTCATCGAGGGAGCGGGCGGATAGATGTAGGTGTTCCGCACCATGTACTCTTTGAGGATGTCGTTCTGGATCGTCCCGGAGAGCTGCTCCAGCTTCACTCCCTGCTCCTCCGCCGCCACCACGTAAAAGGCCATCACGGGCAGCACCGCCCCGTTCATCGTCATCGACACCGAAATTCGATCGAGCGGGATACGGTCGAACAACAACTTCATGTCGAGAATCGAGTCCACCGCGACTCCCGCCTTTCCGACGTCCGCAAAGGCCCTCGGATGATCCGAGTCGTATCCGCGGTGCGTCGGCAGATCGAAGGCCACCGACAACCCCTGCTGACCCGCCGAGATGTTGCGCCGGTAAAAGGCATTCGATTCCTCCGCTGTGGAGAAACCGGCGTACTGCCGCACGGTCCACGGCCGCGAGACATACATCGACGCGTACGGACCGCGCACGAACGGTGCCGCGCCGGGCATGGTATCCAGGTGCTCGCATCCGTTCAGGTCATCGGCGGTGTACAGCGGCTGGAGATCGATCTTCTCCAGCGTCTTCTCCACCAGCTGCTCGAGCGTCTTCCCGGTCTCCCGTTCCACCTGGGAACGCCATTCTGCCCGGCTCGCCCCGACTGCGGCGGGGCCGGCCTCGAAAGGTATGCTCGTGAAATCAGGAAAGGTCTTCATACGGGGACGCCAAGTCGTTTTGCGGTGGAGGTCAGAACCTCGAGGGCATTGGCACGGATGTGAACGAACTCATCGACGCCCGCCGCCCGCAAGGCATCGACCTGTTCCGCCGGGTAGCCCGCCAGGATCACCGGGATACCGGGACGCGCCGTCCTCAGGCCCTGGACCAGCGGTGGCACCAGCGCCGCATAAGTCTCGTCGGTGGAACAAATGCAGACGGCGCCCGCGCCAGATTCTAAAGCCGCGTCGATCGCCTCCTCCGTTGTGGCGTGTCCCGGCGCAACGATGACCTCCAAGCCCGCAACTTCGAAAAGGCCGCGCGCGAAGTCGGACCGCGCCTTGTGCTGCTTCACGGGACCCATATTGGCCAGGAAGATTCGCGGCCTGCCTCCCGTAAGCCCCGCATGGGATTCCACCGCCTGGCGAAGCTGCTCAAAACCCATCGTCGCCCGTGTGGGCACCACCGGCGTCAGCGCGGGGTCCGGACTATCCTGAATCCGGACCGCCCGGGTGATTTCACCGAGAGTGGCTCCCGCGGTCGCGGCGTCGATGCACGCCTCGAACAGGGCGGAATCTTTCTTTCCCACAACGTTTCCGAGCCGTTCCAGCACGGTGCGGTGCTG
>JBBQIU010000391.1:0-4343 GCA_038325245.1 Verrucomicrobiota bacterium | reverse complement strand
TTCGAGGAGCGCGTCGATCTGCTCGCGATAGGAATGACGAAGTTGATCGAAGGTGACGGAGCGGAACCCGGGGTCGTTGACGTCCGGCGAAATCGACGCCGTGACGGGCATGGGGCCGAGAGCGCCGGCGACGAACCGGGGCGTGCCTGTTTCGTGGGCCACTTCATCGGCGGCTTTGCGCGCGACGGCGGCGGCGGCGACGTTAATCTCGCGGACAACGCCCCGGAGAAAGGGATCGCCGACGACATCATCGAAGAACCGGGCGTCCTTTCGTCCCGCGGGGTGGCGGTCGAAGAGGAAATCGTGCTGGCCGATGGTGGTGGCAGAGAACGTGTTGGTCTCGATGATGTCCGCGCCGGCCACGAGGTATTGTCGGTGGATGTCCTCGATGACGTGGGGTTGGGAGAGGAGAAGGATTTCGTTGTTGCCCTGGAGGTCCTTGCCTTTCCAATCGGCGAAGCGGGTACCGCGAAAGGCGGCCTCGTTGAGTTTGAAGCGCTGGACCATGGTGCCCATGGCTCCGTCGAGGATGACGATGCGATCGCGGAGGAGACGCTCGAGGGGATGGGTACCTGGGGTGGGGCTCATGGTGTGGTTCTTCGAAGACCTTGGGGAGGTTGCCAGGGTTCAATCGACAAATCAAGTCATCCGGATGCGTTGATTTGAAATGCAGATGCGGGATCTGCCGGCCCTCCGTTGTTATGATGCGTCGAGGCTATCGCCATCGTTGCGGGAGGCAAGATTGGGAGGGAGATTCACAGATCACGAACACCTCGGGGTTCGTTTTAGCCACGGGAGGCTTGGCACGTGGTGGGGCAGGCCCTGGAATAGGACACGTGATCAAAAACCGGCGCGACGGTACGAGGCGGGTCACCGGATGGTGGCTGGCCTGGGTGTGGGGGGTGTTGGGAGTGTTGGGAGTGTTGGGGGGTGGAATCAGCGGAGTTGCCGCGGAATGGGCGCCGGCGAAGGGGCCGTTGATGACGCGGTGGGCAAAGGACGTTTCTCCCGAGAATGTGCATCCGGAGTATCCGCGGCCGCAGTGGGAGCGGAAGGATTGGCAGAACCTGAACGGCCTTTGGGAATACGCGATCGTTTCAACCAATGCGGGGCATCCTGGTGAATGGAACGGCCGGATCCTGGTTCCTTTTCCGGTGGAATCGGCGCTTTCCGGGGTCATGAAGCCTGTGGGGCCTGACCAGCGCCTGTGGTATCGGCGCCGCTTTGAGATCCCGCCGACCTGGGCGGGGCGCCGTGTTCTGCTGAATTTCGGAGCTGTGGATTGGGAGGCGCGCATTTGGGTTAACGGGGTGGAGGTGGGAGCGCACCGGGGTGGGTACGATGCCTTCTCGCTGGACGTGACCACGGCGCTTCGGTCGGACGGAACCCAGGAGATCGTGGTGTCGGTGTGGGATCCGACGGACGCGGGGGCGCAGCCTCGGGGCAAGCAGGTCCGCAAGCCGGAGGGGATCTGGTACACGCCGACGACGGGCATCTGGCAGACGGTGTGGCTGGAGCCGGTGAGTGAGGCGCATGTGCGGTCGATGCGGATCACGCCGGATCTCGATGGCTCCGCGGTGGAGATCTCGGCGCTGGTGCAGGGGGCGGGCCACCGGTATCGCCTGGAATGTACCGTGCTGGATCAGGGCCGGCAGGTGACGACGGGGCGGGTGGAAGTGTTGGGTGGCAGTGGGTCAAAGGCGGTCCCGTTCCGGCAATCCCTGAGGCTGGCAGTGCCTTCGGCAAAGGTGTGGACGCCCGACAGTCCGTTTCTCTATGGGCTCCGGATCCGGCTCCTGGAGGACGGTCGGGAAGTGGACGAAATCGAGAGCTATTTCGGCATGCGGAAGGTCGCGATCGCGAAGGATGAGAGGGGCGTAAACCGGTTGTTCCTGAACAACAAGCCCTTGTTCCAATTCGGTCCATTGGATCAGGGATTCTGGCCGGACGGACTTTACACGGCGCCGACGGACGAGGCCTTGAAGCACGACATCCGAATGACGAAGGAACTGGGATTCAACATGGCCCGCAAGCACGTGAAGGTGGAGCCGGACCGCTGGTATTACTGGTGCGACAGGATGGGTTTGCTGGTCTGGCAGGACATGCCAAGCGGCGAGAAATACATTGGTGCGAAGGATCCGGACATCCAGCGCTCGGTGGAATCGGCGGCGATCTTTGAGGCAGAACTGAGGGCGATGGTGGAAGGGTTGGGGAATCACCCGTCGATCGTGATGTGGGTGCCGTACAACGAGGGCTGGGGCCAGTGGGACACGGCGCGCATTGCGTCCTTGGTCAAGGAATGGGACCCCACACGGCTCGTGAATTCGGCGAGTGGCTGGACGGATCGCAAGGTGGGGGATGTCCACGATATCCATGTCTATCCGGGGCCGGGCGCGCCGCCTCTCGAGGCGAATCGCGCGGGTGTGCTGGGGGAGTACGGCGGGCTGGGATTGCCGGTGAAAGGGCATACGTGGCAGTCGGAGAAGAACTGGGGATACCGGAGTTTCACGACCGCGGAAGCGTTGACCGATGCCTACCTGAAGCTGAACGACCGGTTGCATCCGCTGACGGGCGAGGCGGGGTTGGCCGCGGCAATTTACACCCAGACGACGGACGTGGAAGTGGAGGTCAACGGACTGATGACCTATGACCGGGCGCAGGTGAAGATGCCGCTGTCGACGATTGCCGAGGCGAACCGCCGCCTTTTCGACGCCGGGTTCGTGACGGTGGAGGAGCCTTAGAGCTCACCTGAGAATTGGAAGGGGCCCTTCGAATTATCAGACAGGCTCTTAGCCGGAACGATTCAGTCCTGACGCACGCGAAGACCGGAAGACGCGAAGGAGGAGAAGCCGGAACCCGGATTCTGTGTGGTGTGGAAACGAGCACCGAACGGTGAGGTCGCCCGCGATATCCTGATGCCAAAGTTCCCCCGGAATTCCTTCGCGTTCTTGGCGTCTTCGCGCGAGGCCCCTTGATCGCAACGGAATCGTTACGGCTTAGCGGCTCAGCCCTTCACGTCGTAGCAGTAGAGGAGTTCCTGGTCGCGAAGGTAAAGGCGGCCGTTGACGACGACCGGGTGGGTCCAGATCCGGCCATCCGGGCTGCGTTGCTTCGTCTGAGGTTCCAGGGTGAACCGGCCCTTTTCCACCCAGTCCTTCGTGGAACGTTCCACGAGGGCGATGACTCCGGTGCGTTCGTCCAGGCAGTAGAATTTGCCGTCGGCATAGTGGGTGGCCCCTCTGCCGAGTGCCTTGCTGGTCCAGACGATCTCGCCGGTCTGGAAGTCCTGACACACCCAGGCGGAGCCTTTCTCGGAAAACCCGAAGAGATGGCCGTCCACGAGGATGACACCGCCGTGGTGGTTCTCCATGTCCTTGTTCTGGTAGACGACGGACGAGGAGTTATTGGCATCGAGTTTCACGAGCATGCAGCCAGCCCTGTAGCCGGCGGTGACGTAGGCGTGGCCGTCGTGGTAGATCGGGGTGGGAATGACGGCGGTGCTTCCCGGGAAGGGTTGTTGCCAGAGGACCCTGCCGTTGGAGGGGTCCACGCCGAAAACCTTGATCATGACCCGGTGGATGATCTGCGGCTTGCCATTGTGGACGGCGAGGATGGGGGATGAGTAATGCGCGGCGTCCTTGAGTTCGCTGGTCTGCCAGGCCAGTTCGCCCGTGTCCTTCTTGAGAGCGGCGAAGGTGCCTTGTTCGCCGCCGGGCGTGCAGAGGACGAGTTTGTCGACGACTAGAACACTTTCGGTGTAGCCCCAGCCCGGAATCTTGCCGCCGAGGTCTGAGACCATGGACTTGCGCCAGACAACCTTGCCGTCGCGGGTTTGGGCGCAGACAAGAGTGCCTTGACCGCCCATCGCGTAGAGAAGATCGCCGTCGACGGTGGGAGTACCGCGCGGGCCGCCGCCCCATTTGTTGGTGTATCTTGCGCCGGCCGAGGTGGCCCAAAGTTCCTTACCAGTCGTGGCGTCGAGGCAAAGGATGAACTCCTCATCGTCGCGGAGACCCATGGTGAAGAGCCGATCACCGACCACGGAGAATCCGGAGTAGCCGAGTCCGACGTTTTGATTCAACCAGATCCGCTTCGGGCCTTCGGTGGGCCAGGAGTCGAGGAGGTCCTTGTCGGGGGAATGGTCGTTCCGGGTGGCGCCGCGCCATTCGGGCCAGTCGGCGGCGGAGGCGGCGGCGGAGGCGGCGCCGAGACTCAAGGCGACGAGGAGTTGGACGAGCGGGAGATGGCGTTTTGGTCGCATATGCCGACGACAGTTGCGTCGGAACCGATGGAGGGCAACGGCGAAGACGCGGAGTCAGGCGGCGGTGAGCCACTCGCGCAGG
>JBBQIU010000390.1:0-4348 GCA_038325245.1 Verrucomicrobiota bacterium | reverse complement strand
CGGCGCGCATTTCGTCCCGATCATTGGCGGCATCGTTCTCACCCTCGCCGTCGTTCAATGCGCCCGCGACCTTCGGCCCAACCTCTTTCAGGACGTTCCCCACACTCGAGGCTTCGCCTGGACCATGGGCTTCATTGCCGGCGTCACCACCATGCTCGCCAACGCCGCCGGGCCGGTCATGGGCCTCTACCTCCTCGCCGTCGCCGTCCCCAAGGACGCCTTCGTGGGCACCAGCGCCTGGTTCTTTCTTCTCATCAACCTTCTGAAAGTCCCGTTCAGCGCCCAACTCGGCCTCATCACACCGGACACCCTGGGCTTCAATGCCCTCCTCGTCCCTGTCATTTTCTCCGGCCTTTTCCTCGGCCGCTCCGTCGTCTCCCGACTCCCCCAGCGCTGGTTCGACATCCTTGTCCTCGCCTTTGCCGTCGCCGCCGCCTTCAAATTGCTCGTCACACGATGAACTGAAGCCCATGAAGCCTCATTGGAAAAACGTCTTCCCCGCCATCACCACCCAGATGCACCGCGACGGTTCCCTCGCCCTCGAGGCCACCGCCCGCCACGCCGAAGCCCTCATCCAGTCCGGCATCTCCGGCCTGATCTTCCTGGGATCCCTCGGTGAAAACCAATCGCTCACCCCGCAGGAGAAACGCGACGTGCTCGCCGCCATGATCGAGGTCGCCCAGGGCCGCGTCCCCGTCCTCAGCGGCGTCGCAGAAACCAGCGTCGATGAGGCGGTCCGTTACGTGCAGGACCTTGAGCGACTCGGCGCCGACGGCTTTATGCTGATGCCGCCCATGATCTACAAGTCACCGGATCCGCGCGAATCGGTTCACCACTTCCGCACGGTCGCCCGCGCCACCGGACTGCCGATCATGCTCTACAACAACCCGATCAGCTACGGGCACGACATCACCCCGGAACTCTTCGCCGAACTCGCCGACCAACCCAACTTCGTCGCCCTCAAGGAAAGCTCCGGCAACACCCGACGCCTGACCGACCTCCACAACACGGTCGGCGATCGCTATGCCCTTTTCACCGGCGTCGACGATCTTGCCCTGGAAAGCGCGATCCTGGGGATCGACGGCTGGGTTGCCGGTTCCGGAATCGCGTTTCCGGCCGAGAACCAATACTTCTGGGAACTCACCCGCCAGGGTGAGTGGGAGAAGGCGCGGGTTGTCTACCGTTGGTTTGCGCCTCTCCTCCACCTCGACACCCATCCCAAGTTCGTCCAGTACATCAAGTTGGCCGTCCAGGAATGCGGTCTGGGCAGTGAGTGGACCCGCGCCCCGCGCCTTCCCCTTACCGGAGGCGAGCGCAAGCAGGTCCTGAAAGTGATCCACGACGGCATCGCCTCCCGGCCGAAGGTTCCTTGAACCGCCCCTGGTTCACCCCCCCGAACGCGCCTCTCCGGGAGCCTCCTCCACGGTCGTCTTCATGGGGGAAAGCTTCCCATAAACCCATCTTCCCATACCAGCAGCATTCCCCATACCCCTACCCTCCCTTGACCCTTGGCTTTCCGGCTTTCAGCGCCCGAAGCGTCCACCCGCGCCCATTCTCGTACGGCTCCACTTTGGCGGTCACCTCCAGCACCGGATACCGCACTGTCGCAAGCCCGTAGGACCGGTAGGTCTCGGCAAAAAGGTCGGTGGATGCGATGTCGGTCTGGTCGGCAATCGTCAGGAACTTCATCGGCTCGCCGGTCACCTGATGGTGTATCCGCTGCTCCACCACCAAACCGCATACTGTGATCTCCTGGCCGACGAACTGTCCGGCCCGGCTCAAACGGCAATAGCTGTCCCAGTGGATGTCGTCGTACAGGTTCAGGGGATGTGCCGTCGCGGTGAATCCCAACAGCTCCCATTCCGCCTGGAGGCGCTCCTTCAAGGTTGGTTCCCGAAGCCGTTCCCCAGGCAGGTTCTCCAAGGTCGGCGGCGGCAAGAGCCAAGACTGGTCCCTTCCCCCGCTACCACCGCCGCCATGGATTATCTTCTGCACCTCCCAGAATTGCTCCAGGCGCGTGCGGCCAAACCCGTCGAATGCGCCGACTCGCACGAGTGCCTCCAGTTCCTCGGCCTTCGGACCGACTCGAAGGGCGAAATCGGTGAGGCTCGCATACACTCCGGTCCTCCGCTCGACGAGGGTCCTTCGCTTTGTCTCCTCGGTGATGCCCCCCACCGCGCCGACCGGCACCCGAATACCACGAGGTCCCGCCGAATAGCCCGGTCCCGACTCGTTCACCGACGGCGGGAGAATGCGAAGGCCAAGACGGTGGCATTCGAGAATGTAGACGAGGGTCGAATAGAAGCCCTTGCCGTTTGTCAGTACCCCGGCCATGAACTCCGCCGGGTACCGGCTCTTGATCCAGGCCGCCTCGTACGCCTCCACGCCGTAGGCGGTTGAATGCGCCTTGTTGAAGGCGTACCCCTGAAAGCCGGTGACGAGCTGCCAAACCTCCTGGGTCTTTTCGTGAGCATGCCCCCGCGCCGCCGCTGCGGCGAAGAACTCCGGCTCGATCTCCTCCACGATCCTGGGTTTCTCCTTCACCAAAGCCCGCCGAAGCACGTCGGCGCGCCCCGCTGATAACCCGGCGTACGCCTCCGCGATCTGGAGGATGTGCTCCTCGTAAACGACGAGGCCGAAGGTGCTGCGTAAGCACGGCTCCAGACAGGGGTGCGGGTAGGACGGCGGTTCCATCCCCTGATAGCGCCGCGTGAACGCGAGCTTCTTATTTTCATTGGCCGCGCCCGGCCGGATCACGGACACGATGGCCACGAGGCCGTCGATCTCGCGGACGTTCGTCATCCGGCAGAGGTTTAACATCGCCGGAGACTCGATGTGGTGGACGGCGCGGCTGCCACCGGATGCGATCAGGTCCCAGACTTTCCGATCCTCCCAGGGGGCCAGCGTCCCAAGGTCAACGGTGACCCCATGGTTTCTCTGGATCGCTACCTTCGCGTCCCGCAGCACCGCCAGTCCGCCCTGGGCGAGAATGTCCATTTTGACAAGGCCGATGCCCTCCGTGATGTCCATGTCGAAGTGAGTGGTTCGCCAGCCCTTGTTCGAAAGGAAGGTCGGCGTCAGCTCGTGCACCGGTTGCCGGGTCAGGACGATCCCGCACGGGTGCATCTTGGGATTCCGAGGTCGCCCATCGAGGAGCACGGCCAGCTCCAGGGCTGTGCGGTACGGCTCCTCGTGGATCGGCAGGTCCTTGGTCTCGATGCCACGCTCCAGGATGGCGCGGAGCTCGGTCCCCCCGCCCCAGGGGAAGCTCTGCGTAAACTGTCGAATCTGCCCCTCGCTCAGGCCGAGCACCTTCCCAACGTCACCAAATGCGCTCCGCGCCTGGAAGGTCGAGAACCCGCCCACGACCGCGCAGTGATCCACGCCGTATCGGGCAAAGAGGAGGTTCACCACGTCGTCTTTCCTGTCATGCGGGAAGTCGATGTCGATGTCGGGCAGCTTGTTCATCGCCATCCGCTCCGGGTTCAGGAAACGCTTGAAGTACAGCTCGAACCGGATCGGGCAGACGTTGGAGATGCCGAGGCAATAGCAGACGAGCGAATCCGCCGCGGACCCCCTGGTGATCCATTCGATGCCGGCGGCGCGGCAGTCCTGGAGGAGACTCCATGTGTGCAGGAAGAGCGCCTCGTAACCGACCTTGGCGATGATGCCCAGCTCCTCCTCGACCTGGGCGCGCAGTGTCCCTCCTTTCGTCCCGTAACGTCGGAGAACTCCTTCGTCCACAAGATGCCGGAGAAAGCTCGTCGGGCTCGTTCCATCCGGCGGATGAAACTCAGGAAACTGGGGGGGTCCGAACGGGAACACGAATTCGCAGGCGTCCACGATCTCATGGGTGCGACGCAACAGCTCAGGGTGCTGGTGAACCCAAGCCGGAAGAGCAGCCGTGGCGCGGAAGAGGAAATCGCCCGTCCGCTTCTCCGCATGGGGCTGCTGCAAGAGCGTCCGGGTGCGTATACTCTGGACGATGTCGAAATGCCGTCGCTCCTCGGGAGAACCGTAGTGCGTGCGTGGAACGAGAACGCCCCGTGGATGATCGGCCAGTTCGCGCTTCGTGACGGCGCGGTAGAACCGCGAACCGAAGCTGGAAGCGAGGGATTCGTCCGTGGTTACCGCGATGAGACCATCCGCGTGCGCTGCGATGGCGGCTCTCGTGAACGGCATCCGCTGGCGGGTCGCGACGGCGGTGCCTTCCTCGTCGGATGCCGGCTCTTGGTCCGAACGGGAAAGGAGTCGGCAGAGGTTCGCGTACCCGGTTCGGTTCTGGACGTAAAGGAAGACCGCCCCGCTCGTGGTGTTCAGTTCCGCGCCGAACACCGGCTTGATGCCG
>JBBQIU010000389.1:0-4350 GCA_038325245.1 Verrucomicrobiota bacterium | reverse complement strand
TCGATCTCGCCCGCGGAGTCCGTCCCCTGCCGCCAGATGCTCTTGCCGTTCCGGTAGAGGGGAATCGAGAACCCCGTGGACTGAGCCAGATTGGCCAGATTCGTATGCAACTCGATCTCGATGCGATCCGGGAAATGCTTGGTCGAGTCCGTGATCATCACGTGGCGGCTGGTGACCAGAAAGAGGCGTTCCCCGCGTTGAAACAAGAAACCGCTCGCATTGGTCAGCAACCGCTGACGCTCGAACGTGCATACCCGGGCCGCGGTTAAAAGTAAGGTCTCGATCATGGGCGCAAGATTCCAGTCCGGCATTTTGGCCGGGTCGTCAGGGTATCGGCACTTCGGAAGTTGTCCACGTTACCCCTCCCTGCAGGATTCCCAGGAATCCATTCCCGGTAGCGTCCACCGTCGAAAGCCCTTCCTGTTCGTCGAAATGCCAGAGGCCCAGCGGAGGCGGTGTCTCGTCCGCCATCACCCGGCGCCTTCTGACGCGATCGATCTCTTCCGTGGTCCGGGAGACGTTCCAGATCACAACTTCATCCAGGTCACCCAGAAGGGCGTTTGGATAGGTATGGTAGTGCCCCAGGCGCAACGGCGCCGTCGTCGTGGGTGCCCCCGGCGTGCCCACCCAGGGCAGGGACGCCGTCTGCAGACCATCGACGACCAACCGCCCTCCCGCGGCGTCCACCACCAGGGCCACGTGATGCCATTCGCCATCCGCAATGAATCCCCCATCCATTCCCTGTCCGTCCCCCCACACCGATCTCCCCGGCGGGCCGAAGTAAAATCCGCGCAGACGCCCGAAATATAGGAACATCCCGTAACCATTGAACGAACCATCGACGTACTTGCTCGCGATGCCATCGACGAAGGCCCCGCTGCGGGAGGTCCGAACCCAAGCTGCCAATGTCAGCGGATAGGCGTTCAACGCCGGTTGGTGAGTCACCTCCACGGCATCGTCCCCTCCATCCAGATTTAGCGCTCCCCGCGGATCCTCCGGAGTCGCCTGCGGTGACCCCACCGCCCGGTAGAAACGGTGTTGGAACCGATCCGCCGCCTCACTGACGAACCGGATTCGACCCAGATAATCCGCCGTGCTGATCCCGATCTCCTCCCAATCCACGAGATTGGCGCTCGCTTGGATCGCACAACGGTCCCCGGGTGATCCGGGCCAAAGTAGTCCGAATGCAATTCCCTCCCCGCTCGCTCCCGCCTCACCCACGACCGGGGGAGAATCCGGCGCCGGCGCCTCAACCGCTGGGATCAACGTAACAAAAATGTCCGCCGGCTCTCCTGCCAGGGCCGCGTCCCGGACAACGAGCCGGAATTGCACAACCACCGCCGACGTCACCCCCTCCGCAAGGAACGACGGAGCCGGTCCCATCGCACTCTCCAGCACAACCCCTGGCCCCGAGATCTGGGTCCATTCGAAGGCAATCGGATCGCGGTCCGGGTCAAAACTGGACGTTCCATCCAGAAAAACGCGCTCACCCGCAGCCGTCACCGGACTGGCCGGGCCCCTTGCCACGGCCACGGGCGGGCGATTGGCAGACGGAGCTGTGATTCCCTGCGATGCCGGGGCCCAGCTTCCCGGATCGGCCTGGTCCGCCCCGGGCGGCCACGTCCGGCCTTTAACCGGTTCCGCCGGATTTGCATGAACCAGCAGGACCGGGCTCTCGCGATTCCAGCCGCCCAGCAAGGCCTCCGGGACCAGCCATTCCGCGCTCCAACTCGATTCCCCGCGACTGATCACTGCGATGAAGCCCGCCTCGGGGATCGCCGGGTCGCTACCGAACATCTCAGACGGAATGCCGAACTCGTCCACGAAGAAACCGGGCAGATCCTCCGGGACGGGTGGAAGATCCCGCGACGCCCGCCGATCCACTCTAAATCCTACACTCGCGGGCGCGGTTCCCGACCCACTGAACGGCAGGTCGGAAACACATGCATGGAGCGCGCCGTCCGCGTGGATCATACGGCCGTGGGCGAATCCCCCGCCGGAAAGCTCGAACCGGATCAAGGGAGCGCCAGCATACGCCGCGTCCCCGCAGTTCCCGTCGAGAAGCGGCGCCGATGCGGTGGGAATGTCGATCGCCTCGATCTCGAACCGCACCACTGCCCGGCCCGTCTCCAGGTCGGAATCCGTGCCAATGGCCGCCAGCGTGTACGAACCGGGTGGCAGATCACGGAGGGAGAATGAAGATCCCGTTCCCGTCCGCGCGAGTGCGCCCTCGAGATTCCATTGAATCGACCCGGCCGGCAGGCTGCCGTCCTCCGAATCATAGGCGACCGCCATCACGTCCTGGATAGAACCGAATGGAAAGCGCATGCCGTCACGCGCCCCGTTCAGCACGACCTCCGGAGCGTGCCGCGGCAATCGAAACGAGGCGGACTCGGCGAGGCCGGCATTGAACCCGTCGGTGGCGATGACACGGATTCGACAACGATCTCCCCCGGCGAGAAGACGGGTGTTGGTCGCGAAGCTTTCGTCCGGATAATTCACCTGCAACGTTTCCCACGTCGCCCCGTCATCCGTGCTGAACTGGAGGGTATACGCCAACGGGTCCTGTTCGGGATCCAACCCTCGCCACTCCGCGCTGAGTCGCGCATTCCCGGCATCGAAAACCGGTTCCCGCAGCTTGACCGTGGGGGCGCCGGCCGAGGGCTGGCATTCTGTCACCACGCGTCCGCCTTTCAAAATCTGGAGGCGCATGGCGGCCGGTTGATCCGGGATGAATTGAGTGAACGACGCCCGCGCCCCGTCACCGTCCTCCGACCGGCTCCAGAGCAGCGGGTACTCGCCCAAGGCTGCCCCCCCGGCGCCCACCCATCGAATCTGCCAGTCATGCGCCACGGGCGCGGGATTCAAGGACGCCATGACCTTCCCTGGATCAAATGTCGTGGCCGGCATCCGATAGCATGGCGTCAGAACCGCCACGCCCCGTTGAAGGTCGAGCGAGCCGTGGATCAGGACCACCGTCTCCGGGGGCGCCGCCCCGCCCGGGGCCATGAGCGCCCGAGCGGCCGGGGCTTGGAATCCCGGAATATGATCGAAGAGCCCATCCAACGACGGCTTGGAGATCCACGTGGTCGACCGATAGGTCATCAGATCGCCGGCATTCGTCGGGCCGATGACCGTGTACGTCCTGGGATCAAATCCATACTGGGTCGTCCGATCCCCCAATTCGGTGGCCACGTTGCCACCATTGACGATGCCGATCGTGCAGGAATCCAGCGGATAGGCCCCGGCACGCAACGGCCGTCCACCGCCGCACGCCAGCGGGGACATGGTCTGATCGATGTGCCGCAACGTGTAATTGTGGGCCAACTCGTGCGCCAGCGTCTCCCCGCCCCTCGGCTCGTTCCAAGGGGAGATTCCCGCCACCGAGCCGGGCGGCTCCATCTTGACGATGAGGTCCTCCGCCACTCCCGACTCGGGCCGCGTCGCCAGCCCCAATCCGACGGACCCTGAGGCGGACGTGGTATTGGCCGTCCAATGAACCGTCCCGACGTAATGCGTGTCGCCACAATCACGCGGGTCGCTTTCGAAGGCGGAATAGAGCTTCAACCAATACAGCGCGTCATCGAAGCCCCCCGATACATCGAAGGCCTCGTAATCGATGGCCGGATAGGGAATACCGATCCCCGTGAACTTGATCCTGGGAACCGGCCGGCTGATGCGGTCGCCCTTGAATACAAATCGGAAATGGTCCACGGGCAGGAGCGAGTGAGCTCGGGCCAGAATGTCTCCGAAACCCGAAGCGGGATCGCGCGGATCGTAGTTCGGTGCCGACGTGTGGATCGGGACAAGGACCAAGCACGGCGAGCCGGTCTGGACCACCTCGATGTCGCCCGAGGTGAGGGAGTTGTTGCCTAGCGGGTTCTGCCCCGTTTCCGGAACGCCCATCCCGGGATTGACCATGAATTCCACACGGAACCGCCCGCGCCGGATCCATTCATTGGGCAGCTCAAACAAAAACCCGTTGTCCACGCCCGAGCGCAGGGTTCCGAGATTGCCCGTCGGAGTGATCGTCGGGTTGTTCACCGGCGCCAGAGGTGAACCGGGCAGCGCCACATCCGCAGCGTACCCAATAAGCCGGGCGTTCACCGCATAACGCCCGATCCCGGTCGTGTCCTGGGATAATCGCGCATACGCTCGCGCTACCGTGGGTTTGTTCGCGACCAGTCGCGTCGAATTGTCGAAATCCTGCGTGGTCTGCACCACTTCCAACCCAAGCACCTCGAAGTCCCTCGCAATGGGCTGTGCATCGGCCGGAACCCGCCAGACCGTGTCCCCAGTGATCCAGTAAA
Organism: Verrucomicrobiota bacterium; assembly: GCA_038325245.1. Lineage (GTDB taxonomy): Bacteria > Verrucomicrobiota > Verrucomicrobiia > Limisphaerales > CAIMTB01 > CAIMTB01. The sequence goes on along the minus strand of JBBQIU010000389.1, from coordinate 40 downwards.
GCCACCGCCTATCGGATCTCAGGTTGTAACCCTCGAGCGA